>JBFXBB010000206.1:0-5266 GCA_050183685.1 Amphiplicatus sp. | reverse complement strand
CGCGGCGAGCGTTTCGTGAACCCGGGGCTCCTTGTGCCGCACGATCATCACGGCGGCGCCCATAGAAGCGAGGGTCTGGGCGGTGTCGATCAGGCCCTCGCCCTTGTTCACCGACGAGGCGGCGACGGCGACGTTCAGGACATCGGCGCCCAGCTTCTTTCCCGCGAGTTCGAAAGAGAGATTGGTGCGTGTTGAATCTTCCAAGAAAAGATTGATTTGCGTCTTGCCGGCGAGGCGGGGGGCGGCCGCCGCGCCGCGCTTGAGGAGCGCGGCGTAATGGGCGGCGAGCGCGAGCACATAGCCGATTTCCTCGTCCGATAAATCGTCAATGCTGACGAGATTGCGGGCCGACCAAGGGATGGGCGCGGGACGCTCGGGCTTTTCCATTGAAGTCGGTTCTATAGGCGCCGCGCCGTCGATGCGCAATCGATCAGTCCTCTGCGCCCGATTTCATTTTCACCAGCCAGAGCGCGCAGGCGGCAAGGATGAACACATTCACCGCGCAAGCGACCGGCAGCGTCGCCGGCCCGCCATGCGCGAGATAATATTGGCCGCCGAAAACGATGCCGAGCGCCGTGACGAGGATTGTCGTCAAAAAGGCCGTGCGCCCGCCCATCCGCGTCCAGATGCCGAGGCCGAAATAGCCGACCCCGAAAACGACAAGCGGAATTTTGAGTTCGCTCGGCGCGCCCATGACGGCGACGATCAAATGAAAGACCCCGGTTGCGAGGAGAAGCGCGCTTGCGGCTTGCTTCAAGACGCCCGGCGTCATGGCGCGCGGCTCCTCAACCTGTCGATCGCGCCTTGCAGTATAAAGGCCGCGGCCGATTCGTCGATCTTTTGCGCCCGCCGGGCCCGCCCCATGTCGAGGGCGATGAGGTCGCGCTCCATCGCCGCGGTCGAAAGCCGCTCGTCCCAGAAGGCGGCCGGGAGCGGCAGCACCCGCGCGAGATTGCGCGCGAAGGCGCGCGTCGACTGCGCGCGGGGGCCTTCGGTCCCATTCATATTGAGCGGCAGGCCGATGACGAGCCCGACCGCCCGGCGCGCGCCCGCAAGCTCAGCCAGCCGGGCGGCGTCGGCGGCGAATTTCGTTCGCCGCACGGTGTCGACCGGCGTCGCGACCATCCGGTCGGGATCGCAGCTTGCGACGCCCACCGTCTTGTCTCCGACATCGAGCCCGAGAAGGACGCCGCGGGGCCCAAAGGCCGCCGCCTGTTGTTCAAACGCGCCAACCATGCCTTGATGCTATCATGCTTCAGGTCGCCTAAGGGGTCCCGTGTCTGCGCTGCGCCTTGTTATTTCCTTGATTCTCGCGACGGGCGCGCTTTTTCGCCTTTTCCCCGCGCCGGCTGCCGCCGCCGAAGCCGAAATCGAAGTCGCGCTGTCGGTCCGCGCCGATGGCGGCTGGGACCTTGTTTATCAGCTCGCCGAGCCGGCGCGCCGGCTCGATCTTGGTCCGAGCCTCAACGGGTTTCGCGGGCGCGACTGGCGGATCGAGACGGACGGGCTCGCTCTTATTTCGGAAGCGGGCAGGGACTATCTCGCCGCCGCCGGGACGCGATTCTCGCGCGCCGCGATCCGGGTCACGCCGCGGCCCAATGACTTCGCCAAGCAATATGCGCCGCTGCGCATCCTTGGCGACGGCGCCATTCTTTATACCGGGCATTTCTGGCCCTGGCGCGACGGCGCGCGCCTTGACGCGGTCTTCTCGGTCGCGCCCTCGGCGGGGGGGCATGTTTCGGCCTTCGGCGAGACGGCGGCCGCCTTTGCGGACTGGCGGAGCCCCATGCGCCATCCGGCCTTCATCTATGTCGGACCCGCAGACTGGCTCGCGGCGGGCGGAGCGAATGTCCTGATCGACCCCGCGACGCCGCCCTGGATTCGCGACGAGGCGCTGGCGCTGTTGCCGCGTCTTTCGGACTATTATGAACGTGCGCTGCGCCGCCCGCTGGAGCGGATCCCCGACATGTTTCTGATGATAGGGCCGGAAGCGGAGCCGGGGCGCCTGCGCTATGTCGGCGACGCCCTGCCGGGCCAGTTCCAGATCGTGCTGTCGGGCGGCGGCTGGCGCGAGAATTCCGCCGCCGCGCGCGCGCTCTTAAAATCGGCGACCGCGCATGAGGCGGCGCATCTTTGGCTTTCGGCGGCGCGGCCGGCCGCGGCCGGCGCGCCGGACTGGATCCATGAAGGCGCCGCCGACGCGCTCGCCGATGAGGCGCTCGTCGCGCTTGGCGAAATGCCGGCCGACGCATTCGCGAGACGGTTCGATGAGGCGCGCGGGGATTGCGCGCGGCGGCTCGACCGGCGCTCGCTCGCCGGCGCCGAGAAGGCCGGCGCGTGGCCTGCCTCCTATGCATGCGGGCGCGCGCTGGCGATCATTGCGGCCCGCGCCGTCTCGTCCGGGTCCGTCGCCGATTTCTGGGCGTCCTTTATCGCGCGCGCCGAGGCGGCGGGCGGCTATGACGAGGCGCTGTTCTTCGCCATGATTGAGGAGCGAGCCGGGCCCGACATCGCCCGCGCCGTCCGGCGCTTTCCGCACACGACCTACGCCGCGCCGGACAAGGAGCTCCTGCATTTGCTGTCGCTCGTCGATGGCGGGGCGGCAGGCGAGCGGGCCGGCGGCGCGCGTTAGGCCGCGCGGCCCCTTGAACCAACCCCGGACGGTTGATAGGGCTTTTTCTCATCACCAACGGATTTCCGATGGCCATCGACAAAGACACCGTGCGCAAGGTCGCGCGTCTTGCGCGTCTCGCGATCGCTGAAGAGCGTCTCGATCCGCTCGCCAAAGAGCTTTCCGGCATTCTCGGCTGGATCGAGCAACTCGGCGAAGTCGATGTCGCGGGCGTCGAGGCGATGACGTCGACCGTCGACATGACGCTGAAAATGCGCGACGACGTCCTCACGGACGGCCCGACCGGGGGGGGGCAGCCGGGCAATGTCGTCGCCAACGCGCCGCGAACGGAAGACGGCTTCTTTATTGTGCCGAAAGTGGTCGAGTAAGGTGAGCGCCATCCCCGATCTCACCCTCGCGGCGTTGCGCGACGCGTTAAAGGCGAAGGAAGTCTCCTCGCGCGAGGCGGCGGAGGCCTATCTCGGCAATATCGAGAAAGCAGCGGCCTTGAACGCCTTCATCACCGTGACGCCGGACAAGGCCCTCGACATGGCCGAAGCCTCTGACGCGCGGCTTGCGAAAGGCGAGGGCGGCCCGCTCGAAGGCGTTCCCTTGGGGATTAAGGATCTCTTCTGCACCGAGGGCGTCCTGACGACGGCGGGATCGCACATTCTCGACGGCTTCAGGCCGCCCTATGAGTCGACCGTCACCGCCAATCTCTGGCGCGACGGCGCGGTCTGTCTCGGCAAGCTCAATCTCGACGAATTCGCAATGGGCTCGTCAAACGAGACGAGCTATTACGGCCCGGTCGTCAATCCCTGGCGCAAGAAGGGCGGCGATGCGGCGCTGACGCCCGGGGGCTCTTCGGGGGGATCGGCCGCGGCGACGGCGGCGCGCCTTTGCGCGGCCGCGACGGCGACCGATACGGGCGGGTCGATCCGCCAGCCCGCCTCCTTCACCGCGACGGTCGGGATCAAGCCGACCTATGGACGCTGCTCGCGCTTCGGCGTTGTCGCTTTCGCGTCCTCGCTCGACCAGGCCGGGCCGATCGCGCGCGATGTTCGCGACGCAGCCGTGATGCTGCGTTCTATGGCGGGACATGATCCGAAAGATTCGACCTCTGTCGACCGCGCCGTGCCGGATTACGAGGCCTCGCTCGGCAAGTCCGTAAAGGGTTTAAGGATCGGCGTGCCGAAAGAATACCGCGTCGACGGCATGCCGAGCGAGATCGAAACGCTCTGGGCGGACGGCGTCAGATGGCTGAAGGACGCAGGCTGCGACGTCGTCGATATCTCGCTGCCGCTGACGAAATACGCGCTCCCCGTTTATTACATCGTCGCGCCGGCCGAAGCCTCGTCGAACCTCGCCCGCTATGACGGCGTGCGCTACGGCTGGCGCGCCAAGGATGCGGACGATATTTTGTCCCTCTATGAGAAATCGCGCGCCGAGGGCTTCGGCGACGAGGTCAAGCGCCGGATCCTGATGGGAACCTATGCGCTGTCGGCGGGCTATTACGACGCCTATTATCTGAAGGCGCAAAAAGTCCGTAAGCGGATTTTTGACGAATTCGCCGGGGCGTTCGGCGAGGTCGACCTGATTCTGACGCCCTCGGCGCCGTCCGCCGCCTTCGCGCTCGGCGAAAAGAGCGACGATCCGGTCGAGATGTATTTGAACGACGTCTTCACGGTGACGGCCAATCTCGCGGGGCTTCCGGGAATTTCGGTTCCGGCGGGGCTCGATGCGAGCGGCCTGCCGCTCGGCCTACAGCTTCTCGGGCGGCCCTTCGACGAGGAAACGCTTTTTAGCGGCGCTTCGGCGCTCGAAAAGGCGGCGGGCTTTGCGGCGAAACCCGAAACGTGGTGGGCGCGATGACGGCCGAACCGCGCAAGCTTTTGAAAGGCGAGACCGGCGACTGGGAGGTCGTCATCGGGCTTGAGGTTCACGCCCAGGTGATTTCGAAGGCGAAGCTTTTCTCCGGCGCCTCGGCTGAATATGGCGCGGGACCGAACGAGAATGTCTCGATGGTCGACGCGGCGATGCCGGGCATGCTTCCCGTCATCAACAGATATTGCGTCGAGCAGGCGGTTAAGACCGGTCTCGGCCTTAACGCGAAGATCAATCTCTGGTCGCGCTTCGACCGAAAGAACTATTTCTATCCTGATTTGCCGCAGGGCTATCAGATTTCGCAATATAAGGACCCGATCGTCGGCGAGGGCGAGATCGAGGTCGAACTCGACGGCGGCGAGACGATCACGGTCGGGATCGAGCGGCTGCATCTTGAGCAGGACGCCGGCAAGTCGATCCACGACCTTTCCCCGAAAGAATCCTATGTCGATTTGAACCGCTCGGGCGTCGCGCTGATGGAGATCGTCTCGAAGCCCGACATGCGCTCGGCCGACGAGGCGGCGGCCTATTTTTCCAAGCTCAGAACGATCCTGCGCTATCTCGGGACCTGCGACGGCAATATGGAGGAAGGCTCCATGCGCGCCGACGTCAATGTCTCGGTGCGCCGGCCGGGCGAGAAATTCGGCACGAGGACGGAGACGAAGAACGTCAATTCGATTCGCTATGTGCGCCAGGTCGTCGAGCATGAGGCGCGCCGGCAGATCGAGGTCATCGAGGCGGGCGGCAAGATCGATCAGGAAACGCTGCTCT
>JBFXBB010000205.1:0-5310 GCA_050183685.1 Amphiplicatus sp. | reverse complement strand
GGAAATTCCGAATCATAACAGATCATGACTCCGATCGGCACGCAGTCCGTCTGAATGACCGCCGCGCCCTCGCCGCCCTTGATGTTCCACCAGCGGCGCTCGGACGGCGTCGGATGCAGTTTCTCCTGCGTGTGGACGGAGCCGTCGCGGAGGAAAACATAGGCGATATTGCGGATCTCGTCATTGCCGACGCGGGTCGGCAGGGTGCCGCCGATGATGTTGATATTATAGGAGACCGCGAGCTTTTCGACGAAGGCGACATAGCGCTCCTTGTAGTCGGCGATTTTCGCGATCGCGTCGATCGGGGCGAGGCGCGCCGTTTCGAGCGACAGGAGCTGCAAGGTGAAAAGCTCCGGAAAAACCACGAAATCGGCGCCGTAATCGGCGGCGACGTCGACGAAATATTCGATCTGCTCCTCGAATTCGGCGATCCGCGTGATGCGGCGCATCTGGAACTGCACGGTCGCGACGCGCACGCTTGTTGGAAGGCGCGCGCCCGGCCGGCGCGGCGGCTCCTTCGTCTGCGGCTCCAGGGGATTGCGCCAGAGCATATGCGTCGCATAGCCCTTGGAATCGCGATCCGTCGGCAGATAGTTCGCAAGGACCCCGATCGGCTCGAAGCCTTGCGCAAGCTGGAAATTGACGACCGGGTCTTTCAGTTTTTTCTCGACCACGGCGTCGACATAATCCTTCGGGTTCGGATAGTCCTTGTCGCGGCGGTGATAGGCGGGCATCCGGCCGCCGAAGACGATGCCTTTGAGCCAGAGATTTTCGCAAAGCTCGCGCCTGACCCGGTAGAAACGCTGGCCGATCCGGAGGCGCCGGAAGTCGGGATGAACGCTCACCTCCATGCCGTAAAGATAATCGCCGTCCGGATTGTGGCGGGAGGCGAAGCCGCCGCCCGTGATCTCGACCCAGCTATGGGGCTTTAAGGCGATGTCGCCGCTGATGATGAAGGTCCCGCAATGGCCGACAATCTCGCCCTCATATTCGGCGACGAACTGGCCGTCGGGAAAATTATTGATCTGCCCGCGCACCATCGCCTCATTATAGGCGAAATCGGCGCCGTAGACCCGTCGCGACAGCGCCGCGAGCGCCGGCGCATCCTTCGCCGCCGCATTGCGGATAATCAGCTTCGGCTTGGTCGCCGGGTCGGCCGGCCGATCCTGACGCGGCTTTTGTGGCGTCTTATTTGCTGGGGGACGACTCGTCTCGTTCATGCAACCTCGTTAATGATCATGACCCGTTTTGCTCCGATTGCCGCGGCCGGCGCGCTCGCCCTTCTGTCCTGCGCCCGCGCCGAACCGCCTGCCGGCCCTGCCGCTGGCGATGTAGGCGCGCTTCACCGCGCGATCAACGCCGCCAAGCGCGGCGCGACCGTGGCCGTTCCCGCGGGCCGGTATGATATCACGGATTTGCGCATCGAGCGGGACCTCGCGCTCATCGGCGAGGGCGAGGTGGTCTTTTTCTCGTCGGGCAAAGTCGAAAAGGGGCTTCTTGTCCCCGGCTGGGACGTTTCGCTGCGGGTCGAGAACATCACCTTCCGCGACGCCGAATCCTGGGACCAGAACGGCGCCGGGATCCGCCATGACGGCGCCGACCTGACGATCGTGAATTGCCGCTTCATCGGCAATGAGGACGGCGTGCTCGCGACGGGCGACGAGAAGGGCGCGATCGAAATCGCCCATTCCGACTTTATCGACAACGGCTATGGGGACGGCTATTCGCATGGCGTTTATGTTTCGAGCGGCGCAAGCCTGACCATCACGGACAGCCGCTTTGTCGGCACGCGCGTCGGCCATCATGTGAAAAGCCTCGCCGCGACGACGGTGATCACGGGCGTTGCATTCGACGACGCCGAGGGGCGCACCAGCTATTCCGTCGACGTCTCGCGCGGCGGCGACCTTACGGTCGCGGACAGCAGCTTCGTCAAAGCCGCCAACGCCGACAATCCCACCCTCATCAATTATGACATCTCGCGGGGCGGCGAGGCGAAAGCCCTGCGAATCACCGGCAACCGGATCGTCAACCGCAATCCCTGGGGACGGCTCCTCAGAAACGACACCCCCTTAAAACCCGTCATTCAAGGCAATGACGTCGCCAATGAGGGCCGCGGACGATTTAGGCTCGAAGGCTAGCCGACAGCCGAACCTTAACTCTATCAAATGATTAGCGCGGCGCGCGGAATTTCTCGGGTCGACCGCGCCGCGCTCGCTCTTCGCGACGCAACAAGGGGCCCGGGGCGGGCCGATCCCGAATGTTACTCTGTTACGTCTTGACTTTCGCACCCGTCTTATTGCGCTTGACTGTGGCCGAACGTCGCTGTGTATTCCCCGGCGCGACTTTGTTTTGGCCGACCTTCGAGACCAACGCCTTCGGCCGCCCGTCTAGAATCTCCAAGACATGGTTGCCTTAATGAACGGCGTTTCATGTGAGCGCCGGACGACGCCATAGAAGGAGACTGACAGATGGCAAACGGTACGGTGAAGTGGTTCAACGCGACGAAAGGATACGGCTTCATCACCCCGGATGAAGGCGGCAAGGATGTGTTCGTGCACATTACCGCCGTTCAGGCCGCGGGGCTCAAGGGCCTCAATGACGGCCAGCGCGTGAGCTATGAACTGGCGACCGAACGCGGCAAGACGTCCGCGGCGAACCTTAAGGTTCAGTAAGGCGAAGACGCCTTTCAGACGAAGGAAGGCCGGCCCCGAAAGCCGGCCTTTTTCTTTGTACGGAGGATGTTTTCTTCGCGCTCATCGCCCGAAGCGATCATTCAGGACGCAAGAGCCGCAAGCGAAAGCCCGCGGCGCCAGAGCAGGACGCCCAAACTTCGATCTATTCCCCCTAAAACGTCCCCGTCAGCGAAATCCTGAAATTCCGTCCGGGCAGCGGCGCGACGTCCTTTAAAAAGGACGTGTGAAGCCGCATTTCCTCATCGCTGAGATTGAGCGCGGCGAGCCGGACCGCGAGGCCCTGGGCGGCTTCGAACGGCCGCAAGGTCACGAAGGCGTTGAACGCCGTGTAGCCCTCGGTCGCAAGTTCATCGTCGCCGACGCGATTCTGGTCGTTCGCATGCTCGACCTCGCCGCGAAGGTCCACGCGGTCCGATCGCATTTCGAGGCCGAAAAGCCCTTTGAGCGGCGGGATGCGCGGCAAGTCTCCCGTTCCAGATCCCGCCGCGGTCGCGCGCACATAATCGACGCTCGCATCCGCATGAACGTCGAACATGCCGGCATGAAAGAGCTCCGCTTCAAGCTGGGTCTCGAAGCCCTTGAATGTCGCGTCGGAGGCCGCGAATTGAAAGATCGGGATCTCCTCGCCGTCGAGATCGGCGGTCATGCCGGCATTCTCTTCAAAGATGAAATCTTTGTAGGATGTATAGAAACCATTGACCGTGAAGGCGATCTGCTCGCCGCCGAGTTTCGCCGTCGCCTCGACGCCGCGCGCGGTCTCCTTGCCGAGATCGGGGGCGCCGACCTCGAACGTCCCCGTCGCAAGATGCGGTCCATTCGCGAAAAGCTCTTCGAGCGCCGGCGCGCGCTCGGTTCTAAGGCCCGTCACGCCGAAAAACACGCCGTCCGCCGGCGCGAAGCCGATCCCGACGGAAACCGACCAGGCGTCAAAACCACGTTCGTCACTGGTGGACGGAACCATGTAACTGGTTCGCTCATAGCGCCCGCCCGCTTCGAGCCGCCAGGGCCCTTGCGAATATTCCTTCAGCGCAAAGAGGCCATATTGACGGCTTTTCGTTTCGGGGACGAAGGACTCCTCGCCAACCGCCGAAAAATCGCGCGACTTGAACTGGAAACCGACGGCGCCGTTGAGGCGTCCCTCGCCGAGATCGACGGTCCGATCGACGAATTCGAGGCGGCCTTCATAGCCTTCATTCGAAAATACCGTCCCCGGCTCTCCGGACGGCTCGATTTCCGTATGCGCGTAGTCGGCGTAGCCGAAGCGCAGGCGCATGGTTTTGAAAAGGAGGAAATCCCGGTTCGCCTCGCTGTCGAAATCGATCCGGCGCTGTCTGAGATCGATATGCGGCCCCGTCCCGTCCGGCGACGCCTCGTCGCTGCCGGGAATGCCGTAGAAGGAATCGAGCGCGCTCGCCGACAGGCCGGCGAAACCGCCCTCGAACACATAAGAAAGGCCCGCCGTTCCATTATGCGAGCGGAGCGCGGTGTTGGCGAGCTTATCGGCCGATAAGTCCGGCCCTTCGGGGCTCGTCGCTTCGACGTCGCGGAGCCTTTCTGAATGTGCAAAACCCGGAATGTCATAGTCCTCGGCGCGCCGATAGCCGCCCTCGCCGTGGAAGACGAAACCGCGCGACTCGCCGCCGCCGAGCTGGACGCTGAAGCCGCCCGCGGCCTCGGTTCCCTCGTCGACCGTCGATTTGCCGACCCGCAAGGCGCCGTCGATCCCCCCTTCCGGCAGCGCGCGCGGAATGCGGCCGCCGAAGACATTGACGACGCCGCCCGCCGCCGAAGAGCCGTAGAGAAGCGTCGCGGCGCCGCGAACGATCTCGATCTTCTCGGCCATCGCCGGCTCGATGGCGGCCGCATGATCCGGGCTCGTCGCCGAAGCGTCGATCGAACCGATGCCGGAATCGAGAACGCTGATGCGGTCCCCGCCCAGGCCTCGAATGACCGGCCGCGACGCGCCCGGCCCGAAAAAGGTCGATGAAATCCCCGGCTCGCGCCGCAAGGTCTCGCCGATCGAGCTTTCGAGGCGCTGCTGCAAGTCCTCGTGCGAAATCACAGACGTCCCGATGATCGTCTCCTCGACCGTCCGGCCCATCGGCGAGGCCGTCACGATAATCTCGTCCTGTCTTACGTCGCCTTCGTCAGCAGTCGCCGGCAGGACGACAAACGCGGCAAGCGCGGCGCCGCAGCGCCATGAATCTTTAAATGACATGGGAAGCCCTTCACGAATCAGAATTGGAAATTGACGCTCGCCGCCGCGCCTTTCAGGCGACGGCGTCGAACGCTCTCGATCTCAACGCGTTCTGATCAGACGGAAGGAGGCCCGCGCGGCGGCGGAATGTCGGCGCTTTCCCCGACAAGCACGATGTCGAGGCGCGCGGCAAGCCGCGCATAGGCCGTGGATGGAAGGATGACGAGCGCCTGGCTGGCGGGCGGCGGCGCGTGTGCGCGATCGATCGCAAGGTGAAAAACGCAGGCCGCCTTGTCGTGGTCGGGCGCCATCCCCTCGCCGGAGGCGGCGTGCGCGGCGGTCAGAATCTGGACAAGGGCAAGATAGAACGCCGCAGCGGCTGTCAGTCCGCGACGCCAAACGCCGGTCCCAGATCGGAAG
>JBFXBB010000204.1:0-5324 GCA_050183685.1 Amphiplicatus sp. | reverse complement strand
CGGTTTTGCGGACATTGCGCCACATGGCAAGGAAGACCCCGAAAGTTCAATTCTTTGGCGAATGCTGGCTCTCGGGCGGCAACATCCGCTTCCGGCCAATACTTCTCTTCCCGAGGATATCGACCTTGACGTCACCCGAAAGCTCAGTTGCCCTGTTCCAGCGGAATTCGGCAAATACGAGCGCAAAAATCCTTTTGGCGGCATGCCGTATGCCATGGCGCCGCTAAAGGACGACGAATGGAAAATGTTGAGCGCCTGGGTCGCAAACGGGGCGCCGCTGGACGATCTTATTAGTACAGACAATGAGACTGCGCTCGGCGACCAGATTGCTTCGTGGGAAGCGTTTCTGAACGATCCGTCACCGAAGTCGCGTCTTGTCGCCCGCTATCTCTACGACCATCTGTTTCTGGCGCATCTTTATTTCGCCGGCGCAGAAAATGGGCCGTTCTATCAGCTCGTCCGATCACGCACGCCGCCAGGACAGGCGATAAAGATTATCGCAACACGGCGCCCTTATGACGATCCCGGCGCGGATGCGTTTTTCTATCGATTGGAACCCATTACCGAGACCATTCTTCACAAGACCCATATGACTTATAATTTGGGTTCGGAACGCCTTGATCATCTCAAAGAAATATTTTTCGCCGACGATTGGAGCGCGCCCAGCGAGCTTCCCTCCTACGAACCTTCCGTTGCGTCGAATCCATTTATCGCGTTCGCTGACATACCGGCCGAAGCGCGTTACCGGTTTTTGCTTGACGACCCTGAATACTTTATCCGGACGTTCATACGCGGACCCGTCTGCAGCGGACAGGTCGCCGTGAATGTCATTGAAGACCGCTTCTGGGTGATGTTTCTCGATCCTGCTTCCGATTTATCGATCACCGATCCCAGCTATTTGAAAGACGCCGCTCCTTATCTGGGCCTTCCGGCGGAACACGCGTCAGGACCGCTCCTTGAGCGGCTCGTGCCCGTCTATCTCGATCACCACCGGCGCTATGAGGACTTTCGTCGAAAGCGCTATGACGACGCTGACCCGGAAAGGCTCGGCCCTTCTATCGACGCCATTTGGAAGGGGTCGTCTGTCACCGGCGCGCCGATCCTAACCGTATTCCGGCATTTCGATAACGCGTCCGTCATTTCCGGATTTGTCGGCGACATTCCCGAAACCGCCTGGGTCATCGATTACCCGACATTAGAACGGATCTATTATAATCTCGTCGCAGGGTTTGACGTCTTCGGTTCCGTCGAGCATCAGGTCGGAACGCGGCTCTATATGGACTTCCTCCGCATGGAAAGCGAAGACTTATTTCTTTCCTTTTTGCCGGAGGACGGGCGGCGCGACCTTCATCAAAGCTGGTATCGCGGCGGCCACACAAAGATCCGAGTGTTAATGCATCAACAACCGATCGACATCGATCACGGCGTCCAGATCGATTATCGAACCGGCGATCCGAAATCCGAGCTGCTTTTACGTGTCCTGGAGAACGCGAGCGGCGCCTCACCAAAAGCCGACTCGTTAAACCGGCCGATTGACCGCGGCGCTTCGCTATCGCCACAAAGCGCGCTGCTGTCACGGCTTTCTTCAAAGACTGCGCCCTGGGTTGAGTTTCTGCCCGAGCTTTCTTTGCTCAGAGTCAAACGCAAGACTGGCCCCGACCTTGCCTTCTCATTCATACATGACAAGGCGCACACGAATGTCGCCTTTCTTTTCGCAGAATCGCTCAGGCTTGAGCCTGAGAAAGACACGCTCACAATTCTTCGCGGCCAGATCGGCAGCTACCCAAATTTTTTCTTCGTCGTTGATGACAAAATGCTGCGGCGGTTTGTGAACGATTTGTCCGCCATCCGTGATGACGACGACTGGCTCGCTTTCGTCGCCGCTTACGGCGTTCGCCGTTCGAGCCCGGCATTCTGGGAGACGGCCGATTTCTTCCAGGACGAGATGATACGGCAGCATCCACTGGAAGCAGGCCTTCTCGATTTGAATCGCTATGTCGACCCGAAATAGACCGCGGATCAACCGCCCTATATGCGGCGTGACGGCGGCGATAACATGAAGCTACATCCGCTATTTATCAAAACGCCCATCCTAAGACTCAACGCACGCGTACAAGCGGGTCTCGGCGCAGTCATTGTCATGGTGCTATGGGCGAGTTGTTATCCTCTTATTACGCTTGGGCTCCCCCATGCTCCGCACCTCACCTTTGCGGCGATGCGCGCCGCGATCGCAGGCAGTGTGTTACTAATAGTAGCGGCGGTCTCCGGCGCGCCCATCCCCAAAAGCCCTCGAATATGGGCATGGCTTATGCTCGCGGGATTTGGCACAACAACACTTGGCTATCTGGGGATGTTTCACGCGGCGGAGTTTGTCGCGCCCGGATTCGCCACGATCGTCGCGAACACGCAGCCCCTGCTCGCTGCAATGCTCGCTCGCTTTTTTCTGGCGGAACGCCTCCACGCGCGCGCGAAACTCGGTTTAGGCATTGGCTTCGTCGGGGTTCTGATTTCGGCGTCGCCGCAATTGACCGCCGGCGGGAGCGCGGCGACCGCGAATGGCGTCGCCTATGTCGTCCTTGCTGCTATTGGCGTCGCCATTGGAAACATCGCCATTAAAAAACTCGCAGGCAACATTCGCCCGTCCGCCGCCATGGGCTGGCAATTGATTTTGGGTGCGCTTCCGCTCGCTGTTATGGCGGGCCTCACCGAAAATACTGGTGCTATTCATTGGGCTCCGGCCTTTGTGGTCAGCCTCTTCACGTTAGCGCTGTTCGGAACAGCCCTTGCTTTTTGGCTTTGGCAACGCGTATTACAAATCATGGAATTATCACGCGCCAATGCGTTCAGCTTCCTTGTGCCTTTCCTCGGCGTTCTATTTGGCGTTCTCTTTTTCGATGAACGGGTCTCTCTGGTAACAATTATCGGGGCAATTATTTCTATTGTTGGCGTTCAGCTGACCTTTCGTAACGAATCGACTATCAGGATATAGCCGCTCGCAGCAAGCGAACGAAATAGATTTTCGCCTAGCATCGAACCAATGCAGTCTCCGCTCTCGCCGAGTGCAGCGACTTACGGCGACTCCATGTCATCCATCGTACATTCTTCGATTGTCGCCGCCGCAATCCGCATTGCCTCATCATGAAATTCCTTCATGCAAGACTTGTAAGCGTCTTTATCGTTATCGAAGGAACACAGCGCCGCTATATAATCCTCTTTTCCTCTTTCCAACTTCAGCAGAAAATGAACCCGCTCGCCGACAGCGAAAGCGGAAAGATCGATGCGCTTTGCAACGGCGAACGACATATTCATCTCATCAAATCCGATTGAATGATCCGGCTTGTGCGCGATGCCCACCTTGGACTCAAGGCTGTTAATGGCCGTGATCAAGCCTTCTCCCATTGGCACATAACAATGTATGGTCAAATTCATCGGTCTATCGGCATGTGGGTCTAATTCCGACTTCTGACCTTTTGCAGACGCCAGCGGGAAGCCGCCGGCAATAGCCAAGAACGTAACGAACGAGATAATCTGAACTCTTAGAAATCTTGCGACCATGATCAAACCTGAACCCTGAGTTTATCATTCCATGGATGATACGTTCTGCCAGAATATGATTTTAGACCCCGCATGTAACACGCCTCGATTATCGGTAGAATCCGTCTCCGATACCAAGCGAAGCATTCGTTTTGGCGATGGACGCGGCGCCGTCGCGTGCGCTTCCTGTCAGCGCCCTGATAGCGTCGATCGTCTCCGGGACGACGATGGCCTGGTTATCGACCATATAGGCGTAAAAGACCTCAGTTCCCTGAACGGTTACAAGATCCTCCCAAAGGGCGACTTCGTATAGATTGTCGTGAGGCCGCCCGAGGTCAGCCATGAGTTCCTTGACGGAGTTCAACGCCGACAATCCATCCCCCATCTTTATCAAGGAAATGCGTGACGACGAGCAGAAAGCGGCCAATATTTCTTCCCTTTCCGCTGCACGCGACAATTCCACATTCCAGAAATGAAGGTGCGCGAGCGTCTCCGGAACTTTGACCGCCATTGTCACGACATCGAGTTCCGGATCGACACTCTGCGCATCGGGGCCCTGATGACTTGGAATGTGTTTTTCAGGAACGAGCGTATTCATGATGCCGCCCTCATGACTTTCCCAAGGGTCAGTAGCCCGACGCAGCAGCGTTCCACGCGCCCGCTTGAGAAGCCCTGCGCGCTTGAGGGCGCTCAATGTCCGAACGATTGACGTCGTATTGCACGAAACGACCCGAGTGGCGTCTTTGCCGAATGCGCTTTCATAAGTTGCTTCCGCAACAAAGGAATGACCTGCGACTTCATGCGCTTCGCCGCCTTGAACGATGAATTTGAGCTTTCGCTCATTGTAGAGGGGAACGTTTTTCGCAGCCACTCGCTTGGGCGTGCAGTCGACAACGATGTCCGCATCATCCAACAGATCGTTCAAATTTCCCGCGATCTCAATGCCCGCTTGCCGCATCGCATCGGCCTGCGCGTCAATAGCTGAGAACACGCGGACGCCTTTCTGCTGGGACACGAGAAGCCGCCAGTCGCTGGCGACATCAGCAACGCCGACCAGCTCCATATCATCCTGCAGCGCTGCCGCGGCTGCGACCCGTTTGCCAATGACGCCATACCCGGCAATGGCGACCTTCACCTTCCTATCGAGCATCTCGCTGCCTCACTTTCAAACACTTACGCCGGTCACACGGCTCCGGCGACAATATTCTGCGGTTCGCCTTCAATAAACGCCTCTATATTCTCAACCGTCGTTTCGACAATGCGCGCGACAGCCTCATGCGTATTGAACGCCGAGTGCGGGGTGATGATCACGTTGTGCATGCGCATAAGGATATGATCCGCCACGAGATTGCGCAGATCATGACGATCACAATATATCGAACAGATCAGCTCCGCTTCCTCGCGAATAAGCGGCTCGTCCGGCAGGACGTCGAGGCCGGCCGCAGCGACCTTCCCGCTCGTCAGCGCCTGGATCAGCGCACGGGTTTCGATGATATCGCCGCGCGCCGTATTGATGACCACCACGCCATCCTTCATCTGCGCAAATGCATCAGCGGACAGAAGATGGCGCGTTTCCGGAGTGGCCGGCACATGCAACGTGACCACGTCTGACCTTGATAGAAGTTCGCCAAGGTCGACATAGGCAAAACCAGGCGTCGCAGCGCAGGCGTCATCCGGCGCAATGTCGAAGGCGAGAACCTTCATGCCGAATCCGTTCGCAATGCGGATGACATGGCGTCCGATATTGCCGGTTCCGACGACGCCCAGCGTCTTTCCTTCCAGATCGAAAC
>JBFXBB010000203.1:0-5328 GCA_050183685.1 Amphiplicatus sp. | reverse complement strand
ATTGCCCTCGAACCATTCGACATGGCTGTCGCCCTCGAAGGCGAGGATATGGGTCGCGATGCGGTCGAGGAACCAGCGGTCGTGGCTGATGATGACGGCGCAGCCGGCGAAATCCTCAAGCGCGCGTTCAAGCTCGCGCAGCGTGTCGACGTCGAGATCGTTGGTCGGCTCGTCGAGGAGGAGCAGATTGGCGTTCTCGGTCAGCATTTTCGCGAGATGGACGCGGTTGCGCTCCCCGCCCGACAGATCGCCGACTTTCTTCTGCTGGTCGCCGCCCTTGAAGTTGAACCAGCCGACATAGGCGCGCGACGGGACCTCGCGCTTGCCGAGTTCGATCACGTCGAGCCCGCCGGAGATTTCCTCCCAGACATTCTTCTTCCCGTCGAGCGTGTCGCGGCTCTGATCGACATAGCCCATCTTCACCGTCTCGCCGACGCGCAAGGCGCCGCCGTCGGGCTTGTCGGCGCCGGTCAGCAGGCGGAACAAGGTCGTCTTGCCGGCGCCGTTCGGGCCGATGACGCCGACAATGCCGCCGGGCGGCAGCTTGAAGGAAAGATCCTCGAAGAGAAGCTTGTCGCCGAAGGCCTTCTTAAGGCCCTCCGCTTCGATGACGACGCCGCCAAGGCGCGGGCCCGGCGGGATTTGAATTTGCGCCTGCCCGATCTCCTCCTTGCCGGCCTTGGCGAGAAGCTCCTCATAAGCGTTGATACGGGCTTTCGACTTCGCCTGCCGCGCCTTGGGGCTCGCCCTGATCCAGTCGACCTCGCGGTCGAGCGTCTTCTTGCGGTTCGCCTCCTCGCGCCCTTCCTGTTCGAGGCGTTTCCGCTTCTGGTCGACCCAGGACGAGTAATTGCCCTCATAGGGAATGCCGCGGCCGCGATCCAATTCCAGAATCCAGCCCGTCACATTGTCGAGAAAATAGCGGTCATGGGTGACGAGAATGACGGCGCCCGGATATTCCTTGAGATGGTTTTCGAGCCAGGCGACGGATTCGGCGTCGAGATGGTTCGTCGGCTCGTCGAGAAGCAGAAGGTCGGGCTTGGCGAGGAGCAAACGCGCGAGCGCGACCCGCCGCTTCTCCCCGCCCGACAGCTTGTCGACCTTCCAATCCCCGGGCGGGCAGCGCAGGGCCTCCATCGCCATCTCGACCTTGGAATCGATGTCCCAGCCGTCGGCCGCGTCGATCTCCTCCTGGAGCGCGGCCATCTTCTCCATGAGGTCGTCGGAATAATTCTCGCCGAGCGCCGTCGAGACCGCGTTGAAGGCGTCGATCTTCGCCTTGATCGCGCCGACGCCTTCGGCGGCGTTCTCGAACACCGTCTTTGAGGGATCGAGCTGCGGCTCCTGCGGCAGATAGCCGACGCGCGCGCCGTCGGCGGCATAGACGTCGCCGGAGAATTCCTTGTCGATCCCGGCCATGATGCGAAGCAGGGTCGACTTGCCTGAGCCGTTCACCCCGACGACCCCGATCTTGGCGTCCGGGTAGAACTGCAAGTGAATGTTTTCCAAGACCTTTTTACCGCCCGAATAAGCCTTGCTCAGGCCCTGCATGAAATAGATATACTGATATTTGGCCATTCGGGGCCTTTCCTGGGCTGCGAGCCGGGCGTCTTATCCCGCGCGCGGAAGCGTTTCAACGCGGACGGTGTTCGCGGCCCGCCGGGCCGGCTATAACCGCAAGGGCCGGGCGGGGCGAAAAGGGGGTCAGCGAAGATGGGTTATGTCGCAAAAACCTTGGCGTCGGATGAGGAAATTATCTATCGCGCCAATTTCAACTGGACCTACAGCTTTTTCCCCGTCTTGTGGTTCGCCATCGGCTCGGCGCCGGCGCTCATGCATGTCTTTTTGGAGTTCGGACAAGGCATTCCCTTTTCCGATCTGCGCCCTGGCTGGATCGTCTCCTTCATCGCGTTCGGCGCGGGCGCGCTGATTTTGCTGATCCATGTCACTGTCCTTGTGACGACCGAGATCGTGGTGACGACCTATCGCTTCGTTTACAAGCGCGGGCTCATCGCGCGCGCGACACAGGAAGTCAGCCTCAACAAGATCGAGGAGATCACGCTGCATCAGAGCGTGTGGGGCCGCCTCTTCGGCTATGGCAAGCTCGTCATCCGCGGCACAGGCGTCGGCGTGATCGCGCTCCCAAATCTCGACAATCCGATCACGGTTCGAAAAATCATCGAAAATGCGAAAGCGGGCCTTCGCCGCCTCAATGCAGATGAACGCCGCGACGAAGACGATTAACGCCTCGCGGCCCATCCTTCGTGATGCGGGCTTCGCCCGCTCCTCAGGATGAGGCTGCGCATTGCGAAAACAAGCCTGAGCCTCATCCTGAGGAGCGCCGAAGGCGCGTCACGAAGGATGGATCAGGGACGATCGACCGGAAATCATCCCACGATAAAGACGCGCAGCGCCAGCCAGATCCAAAATGCGGCGAGGGCGGCAAAGCTCGCCAGAAACACGGCGAAGCGTTGCATCACGACATTCGGCCCGACATGGATCGCCGCATGCGCGATGCGGAAGAGGACGAACAACCAGCCGAGGACAGCGAGAATTATGTCTGCGCGGCCGAAATGGAACGCAAAAAGCGCGCCGACAAAAAAGAGCGTCGGCGCCTCGAACTGGCTGACGACGGCGTTCGAAGCCTGGCGCGCCTTGATCGGCCAGGCGGTCTGGTCATAAGCGAGCCGCTTGCGATCCGTCTCAGGATCGCGCGCGGCGGCGAAACGCCTGCTTACAAGAAGGCCGTAAAGAACAAACGTCAGCAGAATCTGGACCAGGACGGCGCCGAACAGTGCTTTTTCCATCGCGGTCATGGCGTGCTCCTTTGCGGCTTCAGGCGATCGAAAAGGAAAGCGCCGGCAGCGCGCCGATCCGCACTTCCACCTTGTCGCCGCGCGTCAACGGCCCGACGCCCGACGGCGTGCCGGTAAAGATGAGATCGCCCGCGGCAAGCTCGAATTGCGCGGAAAGCGCCTCGATGATCTCCGGCGTCGACCAGATCATTTCGGAAAGCGCCGCGTCTTGGTGCGTCTTCCCATTGACGGCGAGCGAAAGGCGCGTCGCGGGATCAAGGGCCGCGCCGCGGGCGATCTCGCCAATGGGCGCGGAGCGGTCGAAGGCCTTCGCCGAATCCCACGGTCCGCCCGCGTTCTTCGCCGCCGCCTGGAGGTCGCGGCGGGTGAGATCGCAGCCCGCCGCATAGCCGAAAATGCGCGCGCCCCCGCCGAGCGCGACGACAAGCTCGCCCTCATAATGCAAGTTCTTCGTCGCCGGCGGATAGGGAATGACGGCGCCGCTCGCAACGACCGCGTCGGCGGGCTTTGCGAAAAAGACGGGGGGCGACGATTTCGGATCGTCGCCCATTTCGCGGACATGGTCGGGGTAGTTCTTTCCGACGCAGAAAATCCGTCGGACCGGAAAAACGCCGCCCCCGGCGACGCTGACGACCGCGCGCGCGGGCGGCTCGAAAACGAAAGCGGACGCCATCTTATTCATCCTCCGCGATCTCGGTTTCGCTCGGCGCGGGCGGCGGCTCGGCGGCTTTCTCAGCGGGCCGCGGCGTTGGCGCCGCCGCGCCGTTCGGCATCGACTTTATATGAAGATCGCGTTGCGGGAAGGGAATTTCGATCCCGGCCTCCTTGAAGGCCTTGAAGATCGCCAGGCGAAGCTCCGTTCTGACGGTCAGTCCGTCAAGAATGTCGCGCAGATAGCAACGCACTTCGAAATCGAGCGAGGAGGCGCCGAAATCCTTCCAGA
This sequence comes from Amphiplicatus sp., assembly GCA_050183685.1. Lineage (GTDB taxonomy): Bacteria > Pseudomonadota > Alphaproteobacteria > Caulobacterales > Parvularculaceae > Amphiplicatus. Next base: position 1,569 of record JBFXBB010000203.1, on the reverse strand, counting down.
CGACGAAAGGCTCCGGATAGCGCACGACCAATCTATGATCGCGCGCGCATTTCAGAAGAATGTCGCGGACCTGCTCGGGGTCGGAGCCATAAGAGACGCCGACCGAGACCGTGACGCGGCCGATTTTATCCTTATGCGTCCAATTGGTGACGGTCTGCGAAATGAGCTCCGAATTCGGCACGATGATGGTCGCGCGGTCGAAGGTCTCGATCTCGGTCGAGCGCACGCTGATTTTCTTCACCGTCCCCTCGCCGGAGGCGGTGACGATCCAGTCGCCGACCTTCACCGGCCGCTCGAAAAGGAGAATGAGGCCGGAGACGAAATTGTTGACGATCCCCTGGAGGCCAAAACCGATGCCGACGCCGAGCGCGCCGGCGATGAGCGCGAGATTGGCGAGATTGAAGCCAAGCGCGGTCACGCCCGTGATCACGGCGATAAGAAGCCCGACATAGCCGAGCAGCGTCGTCAGCGAATTCTGAACGCCGATATCGAGCCGCGAATGCGCGAAGGGACCGCGCTGGAGCCAGCTCTGCACGATGCGCGTTCCCGTCAGGATAAGAAAGAAGACCGCGATCGCCCAGAACATGTCGGCGAGCGAAATCGTGACGCCGCCGACGCGAAAGCCGATAAAGGCGCGCATCACCATGTCGCGAACGCTCTGCCAGCCAAGGCCGACAAGCACGAGAATGACGGGCGTGATCGCGGCGAGCAAAATGAGATCGACGCCGGCGCCGATCCAGAAGCGCGCGATGTTCTTGTCCTCGTCGGGCTGTTTTTGCGCGCGCTCGGCGCGAAGGCGCCGTTCGGCGAAGGCGCCGGCTTCCTTGAGCGCGGCGCGCGCGAACCAGGCGACCGCGAGAATAAGCGCGAGGTAATAAAAGCGGGATGCGGCGAAATCGGCGAGCGCGACATAGCCTGTCAGCGCCGCTCCGATAATGACGATTGCAAGGACGCGCCCGGCGCGCCGAACGAGCGGCCAAGGATCGACGGGCGCGTCTTCGCCTTCTTCGGCGGGCGCGGCGCCCAGTTGCGCCGGCCCGCCGGCGTCCGCCGCCGGCGCCGGTTCGTGTTTCCAGAGGCTGCGCCGGCACAGCAGCAAAAGCAGCGCGCCAATGAGGACGGCGCTGACGCCGTCGAACAGCGTCAGCAGCGCGGCGTCCGCATGCGCCGCCGCAGCGATCGCCGAAAAGACGGACTTCGCGCCGAAGACGATCACGATCGCGAGAAGAAGCGCGCTGGCGCGCCGTCCCCGAACCGCCTCGATATCAGCGATGCGCCATCCCGGCGCCGCCGGCGAAAAGAGCCCGCCCGTAAATCCTTCGACGAGAAGAAAGGCGATGAGCGCGAACCAGATCGCGCGCGCGACCGCCTCCCCCTCCGGACCGAGAAGCCCGACGGCGCGCGCCGTCGCGAGCACCGCAAAGCCGCCGACGAGCCCGGACAAGAGCCGCGCCGTCATCTTGACGCCGGCGACGGCGACGCGCCGTCCCGGCGTCGGTTCGAGTTTGGCGATGCGCCGCGTGAAGGTGCGCTTCATCCAATAATGGACCGGCCCGACCATCAGGAAGG
>JBFXBB010000202.1:0-5357 GCA_050183685.1 Amphiplicatus sp. | reverse complement strand
GATCGCGCTATCCATGAGCGCGACCTCGGCCGGCGTGTGCGAGACGACCTTGAGGAGCTGCTTGTGCGACCAGACATCGTGCTCGCGCGGCGCGACATTGAGGTCGCCGACAAGAATGGCCTTGCCTTTGGGCGCGGCCGCGCCATTGGCGAACCAGGCGGCCATGTCGCGCATGAAATCGAGCTTGTGGGCGAATTTCTCGTTGATCTCGGGGTCCGGCTCGTCGCCGCCCGCCGGCACGTAGAAATTATGCAGCCTGACGCCGCCCGGCAGCGTCGCCGCGATATGGCGGCAATCCTCCTTGTTGCAAAAGCCGCGCCTTTCGACCTCTTTCAGGGGAAGCCGCGAGACGATGGCGACGCCGTGATAGCCGGCCTGGCCGGAGACAGCCTGATGTTCGTAGCCCGCCGCTTTTAACGCCTTTCCCGGAAATTGATCGTCGCGGCATTTGATTTCCTGAAGGCAAAGCACGTCCGGCGTTTCCTCCTTGAGGAAACGTTTCACGGAATCGATGCGTAGGCGGACAGAGTTGATGTTCCAGGTGGCGATTTTCATGAGGAGCGACGGATGACGAGCGGACGCTGGCGGGAGCTTAGGGAGATAGAGGAATGGCGCGGGCGGTCAATGGCGGCCCCGCGCGCGAACGCTTCGGCGGGGCGTCGTCGTGACGGGCTTTAGCCGCCCTCAGAAGAGGTTGAAGGAGCGCCCGATGATTCCGACCGGCCATCGGCCGAATTCGAATAGCCGGAATTTCGCCGCGAAGGGATGGGTCTCCGCGTCGAAATCGGGATCATTGGCGACAATGAGGGCGAGCGCGGCCTGATGGGCGGCCTGCACGGCCGCGCCGACCGCGAGCTGGCGCTCAGCCGCGCCGCTGATGTCCCAGATCGCGCTCGCCTGCTCCATCGCCTCGGTCGCGGGCTCGACGACGCGCTCGGCGATCATCGTCATCGCGAGGGCGAGCGCTTCATCCGACATCAGCGCAAGCGCGCGTCCGGTGAGATCGGCGCGCAAAAGCTCCTCGGCTTCCCAGGCGGGGCTGTGCCAATCGAGGCTTTCAGCCGCCGCCGCCGCGTCCTCCCAGTCGACCAGAATGGCGGGTCCGGCGTCGGGAAAACCGAGTCCTTCGGCATAGCGCTCGGCGACGGCGCGCGCTCCCGGCGTCAGCGGCTCGCCGAGATTGGCGAACCAGGGCAGCGCGGCGAGCCCCCGGGCAAAGCGTCCGACGCGCGTGAGCGCCGGCAATTCGCGCTCCAGCTCTTCAAGCTCGTCATCATCCATCGCGGCGCCCTTTCGCTAAGTGATAAAATTACCGAGACGCAAAAAAAGGCGCCCGATCCAAAGACCGGGCGCCAAGCTGCGCTGTTGCGCCTACGCCGGGAGGGGATATTCCGGCGACGCGGGTGACAGGCGGACCTGCTAGCGGGGGGGCAACGCCGGTCCGAAAGAATGTCGCCCACGTGGTGTAACATTAACGCATCAGCTTGGCAGTTTTCAATAGGGAGCAATGAAAAAAAGCTTGCCTGTGGCGGCGTGACACGCCAGGCGGACGGCCGTTTGGCCCCTGGCGCGGCTTCCTATGGCTAATTTTTTAGGAAGGGCGTGTCGCTTCGCGGCGCGGCGAAAAGCCGATTCGCGATCGACGCGCCCTCTGTTACATTGTTCAAGGAGACGGTCGTCACGCCGTTCTGCTCGTCGCGCACGATCCATTCGGAAAGTTCGAGCGCCGGCGCTTTCAGAATGATCGAAATCTCGCCCGCCGCGTCGTCCTCGTCCGAAGACGCGAAGGTGACCGCGACCGAGTCGACGCCGCGATCGACATTCTTCACCTCGAAATCGCCGAAATCGACTTTTTTGCGCAAAAGGAATTTGAGCGGCGTTTTGCCGACGGGGTAGGAATCGGTGGTTTCGAGCGCCTCGTCGCGCACGAAGACGGTCCCCCCGGTCGCGACAATGAGAAGGGGCGAGGGGTCGTTATATTCAAAGCGCAGGAGGCCCGGCCGGCGCAGATAGAATTTGCCGGTCGACATGGCGCCGGAGGGGGCGAACTGCGTGAAATCCGCGGTGAAGGTCGTGACGGCGTCGAGATAGGAGAGCACGCGCTCGACGACCGCCTCGTCGCTTTCGCTGGCGAAGACGAGCGCGGCGGACGCCGCTTTCGGCGCCGTTTCAACCGGCGCCGGCCGCGTGATTTTGATCGCCGGCGCCGCGTCGGCGACGGCGCTCGGCGGCGGCGCGGCGCGGGCCGCGCCAGCGTCGGCGCAAAGGACGATCATGGCGGACAACAAGGCGAGATGGGGCATGGGGCCTCCAAACCAGGGCTTTCCTTAGCTAGGTTCAGCCTTCGGCGAAAGAAGGGTGAGGAGAGGGCGCAAATGCGGCGGGCGCTCGGCGCGCGCCGCCCCTCAAGTTCCGGCTTTGTCCCAAGGAGCCGCCGCAAGGCGGCGTCTCGAAGGGCGCCGGGATGAGGCGCGGGGAAAAGCGCGTTCGAGATTAAGCGCCCGCCGCTTTACAGCTTTCCCGCCTCCTCCTCGCTCAACGCCCGCGCCTCCTCGGGGAGCATGATCGGCACGCCGTCGCGGATCGGATAGGCGAGAAGCGCCTTTTTGCTCAAAAGTTCGCTCTTCTCGCGGTCATAGACGAGCGGGCCTTTCGTCTGCGGGCAAACCAGAATTTCAAGAAGCTTCGGATCGATCTCGCCAACCGGCTCGTTCATCGCGGATCTCCCAAATTACTGTAGAGTCGTATCGCCGCCATTCTCGCCGGCCGACGACATTTCCATCAAAGCGATCAAACATTCGGCGCGCGCCGCGGTCGTCTTGGCTTCGAGCAGCGCCTGTTTTTCGTTGGGCGCAAAAGGGCATCCCATCGCCAGCGAGGCGACGAGCGCGTCGGTCGGCGCGTCGTCGACGACGTCCCAATCCGTTTTCAGCCCTTCGGCGTCGAGATAGAAGCGCATGGCGCGCACCAGCCTTTCGCGGTCGATGAAATCGCCGGAAAGATCGGCCTGCTCGTCAGCGCCGAAATATGTCCAGTCCGCGACCGCCTGGCGGTAAGGCGTGTCGACATTGAGCTCCTCGGCGATGCGGAAGCGATGGCGCCCCGCAAGCGTAATGAGATAACGCCCGTCATCGGTCTCGACAAAGGACGTGATGCGGCCCGCGCAGCCGACCGCATAAAGCGCGGGCTTGCCGGTCATCACGCCGTCGCGCGGCTGCATCATGCCGATCATGCGCGCGCCGCCGAGCGCGTCGTCGACCATGCGCAAATAGCGCGGTTCAAAGATGTTTAGCGGCAATTGCCCGCCCGGCAGCAAAAGCGCGCCGGCGAGCGGAAACAGCGGAATGACGTCCGGCAAGGCGCGCCCGCTTCTCGTTTTTTCGTCAAGGCTCATGCGTCCGCCCTCGCGCGGCGATGCGCGCGCTATGAGAACAAGATCGACGACAGGCGCCGCCGCCCCCTGACGGTCAAGGGATGGGACGGGCCAAGCGCGTCGAAAAGGGTGAGCAATTTTTTGCGCGCCGCGTCGTCATTCCAAGCGCGGTCGCGCGCGATGATCGTGAGAAGCTCGTCGGCCGCCTCCTCCATCGCGCCGGCGCCGATCTGCGCGCCGGCAAGGTCAAAGCGCGCGGCGAGATCGTCCGGATGGGCCGCGACCTTGCGCGCCAATTCCGAAATGTCGCCGGTTTGTCCGCCGTTCGCGGCGAGGTCGAGCGCGGCGGCGACGCCGGCGAGCGCGGGGTCCTTGCGGTCTTTCTCCGGGACGAGGTCGAGAAGGGCGCGCGCCTGATCGAAATCCTTCATCGCGATATGGCACCGCGCAAGTCCCGCAAGGGCGCGGATATTGCCCTCCTCGGCTTGCAGGATATGGCCATATATCTCCGCCGCGCCGGCGACGTCGCCCTCTTTGGCGCGCGCATCGGCGGCGTCGAGATGGGCGGAAAGGTCGTCGGCCCCGTCGCCGGCGACAAGCTGGCTGAGCCGGTCGATAAACGCCTTGACGCCGCTTTCGGGAAGCGCGCCCTGGAAGCCGTCGACGGGACGGCCCTGATAGAACGCGTAGACGGTCGGGATGGACTGGATTCTAAGCTGCGAGGCGAGCATCTGGTTCTTGTCGATATCGATCTTAACGAGCCGCACCGCGCCCTTGGCGGCGGTGACCGCCTTTTCGAGCAGGGGGGCGAGCTGCTTGCAGGGCCCGCACCATTCGGCCCAGAAATCGACGATGACGGGCGCCGTCATCGAGGCCTCAAGGACGTCGGCCTCGAATGTCTCGATCGAGGCGTCCTTGATCAGGGGCGCCGTCGCTCGGCCTTTTGCGTTCAGGACTTCGCTCATTCCGTCTCTATCTCCGCCGGTCATCAGCCATAGATGAGCCCGCAAGGGGGCAAACGCAACCGGGGGTCGGCGAGGAATTCACCCCTCTTTCGGGGCGGCGAGATCGACGATGAGCGGGCGAAAGCCGCAATGACGGAGGAAGCGGTCAAGGCCCGCCGGCGCGACGGCGGTCGAGGCGGTATTTTCAAGCGGGTGGAACCAGACCGGGTCATGGGCGAGGAGGGCGCTGTCGAGAATGACGGCGGAAAGGGCGCGCGCGGCCTCGTTGATCAGCGCGAAAGGCGTCACCGCGCCGGGTCGGACGCCAAGCGTCGCCGTCATCAGCTCGGGCGCGCCGAAGGAGAGGCGCCCCGCCGCGCCGATCCGCTTGCCGAGACCGACAAGATCGACCCGCGTCTCGCCAAGCGCGACGGCGAGATAGAGGCGGTCTTTTTTGTCCTTTAGGAAGAGATTTTTCGAATGCCCGCCCCGCTCGCGCCGTTTCAGATCGGCGCCCTCCTCGACGGTGAAGACGGGCGGGTGGTCGATCGTTCGGTGCGCGACGCCGATCTCGTCGAGAAGCGAGAGAAGATCGGCGCGCGTCGCAGGCTGGTGCGGCATGGCGTTTTAGAAGGGCGCCGGCGGCCGGGCGTCAATCCTTAAGGGGCGCGGCCAGGGCGTCGTCCTCGGCTGCGCGCTTGCCAAGCTTTCGGCGCTGTTGCATAAACCGGCGCCTGCCGCGGGCCCTCGACTGGGCCGGAGGCGGCGCCAGGATGCGGGCGTAGCTCAGGGGTAGAGCACAACCTTGCCAAGGTTGGGGTCGTGAGTTCGAATCTCATCGCCCGCTCCAATATATGATCTACAGACTTCCACTGGCGTCTGTAAGTCGTTGAAAAAAGGAGCTTCGGCTCCTATTTTCATTCCAGCGAGTGCCACGGAAATCCACTCACAGCCAGCATTTTTGAGGCGCCAATTGAGGCACAAGAATGCGGGTGGGTCGGCTACCGGATAGTTGCTGGGGCTGAGCGGGAACCATGACG
>JBFXBB010000201.1:0-5446 GCA_050183685.1 Amphiplicatus sp. | reverse complement strand
TGAAGATTCCGGAAGGCTATCTGCCCGTCAAAATTGAAACCGATGACGGGCGCGAGATCCGCCAGGAAATTCTCTACCCGGCCAATCCCGGCTCGATCTACCACATGACGAAAACGCAGGATCAGCTCCTTTTCGCCTTCTACAACAAGAATGACGGCTTGAAGATCACCGATCTCCATCAGGGAATCGTCTGGGGCACGCAGACCGAGGAAACCCAGCGCGACGAGCGCCTCATCAACCGTTTCGACTATGACGGCGACTATGGCACCGTCCTCAACCGCTTCCTGATGCAGGCGGCGATCGGCTATCCCTTGACCGTGCACGGAACGGGCGGGCAGACCCGCGCCTTCATCCATATCCAGGATACGGTGCGCTGCATCGAGCTTGCGATCGAAAACCCGCCCCAGCATGGCGAGCGCGTCCACATTCTGAACCAGATGACGGAAACGCACCGCGTGCGCGATCTCGCCGAGCTCATCGCCAAAAAAACGGGCGCCGAAATCGAATATGTCAGCAATCCGCGGAAGGAAGCGGCCGAGAACGATCTCACCGTCGAAAACCGGCGGCTCCTCGGCCTCGGCCTCGATCCGATCACGCTCGAAGACGGGCTTTTGCGCGAAGTGACCGAGATCGCCAAGAAATACGCCGACCGCTGCGATCGGTCGAAGATCCCTTGCGTCTCCTATTGGACGACGGAGCGGCGGACGACATAGCCGCCGGCGCGATGGCGGCCAATCCGAAAACAAATGGCGGGCGCGTCGGGCGATGATCGACACTTTCAACGCCGTCTTTCCGGTGTTCATTCTCATCGCCTTCGGCTATGCGGCCGCGCGGCGCACGCTTTTCACGGCGGAGGGCGCGCGCAATCTCAACAGCTTCGCGCATAATTTCGGCGTGCCGGCGCTGCTCTTTCGCACGCTGCAAGCGGGCGAACTCGGCGCGCCGGCGCCGTGGGGCGTGTGGGGCGCCTATTATCTTGCGGCGGCGCTCGTCTGGATCCTCATCGCCGTTTTCCTGCGCCGAAGGCGCGGGCTTGGCGAGGCCGGCGGCGCGGCGACGGCCGTCGCCTCGACCTTCGGCAATGTCGGCATGATGGGCCTCTCCGTCGCCTATCTCGCTTATGGAGAAGCCGGCGTCGTCGTCGCGGCGATGGTGATCGCCATTCACACCGCCGTGCATTGGCTCATCGGCTCGCTCTGGGCCGAATGGGCCAATCGCGGCGAGGGCGTCAGCCTGCCGAAAACGCTCGCAAGCGTTTTCGTCTCGCTCGTCAAAAACCCGATCGTCGTCGCCCTCGCGCTCGGCGCGGCGTGGAAGGCGGGCGGGCTCGTCATGCCCGCCTTCGCCGGACGCTTCATCGATCTTCTTGCGGACGCGGCCGTCCCGGTCGGGCTCTTCGCGCTCGGCCTTTCGGTCGCGGCCTATCCCTTGCGCGACAATATCGCGAGCGTCGCGACGATCATCGCCCTCAAAATGGTCCTGTTCCCCCTCCTCGCCGGCGCGCTTTCGGTCTTCGTCTTCCGCCTCGCGCCGATGGAGGCGACGCTGGTGACGCTCTTTGCGGCGATGCCGACGGGAGTGAACGCCTATCTTTTCGCGACGCGCTTCGAAGCGAGCGTGCCGGCCGTCTCGGGCGCGATCGCGCTCGGCGTGACGCTGTCCGTCGCCACGATCCCGCTCATCCTGTGGCTCGCCGGCGCGTCCTGACGCCGTCTCAGGCCGCGAAATAGCGCTTCAGGCGGCGGCTCGCCTCTTCGAGAACCTCCCGCCTCTTGCAGAAGCAGAACCGCGCGTAGTGGCGCGGCGCATTCTCCGATGACGGATGATAGAAAGCCGAGACCGGCACCGCGGCGACCTTCGCCTTCTCCGTGGTCTCGCGGCAGAACGCCATGTCGTCCGCGCGGCCGACCGAGCGAATGTCGACCGTCATGAAATAGGTCCCCTCGCAGGCAAGGACGTCGAAGCCCGCGGACAAAAGACCTTCGCGCATCAGATCGCGCTTTTCCTCCATCGAGGCGAGGAAAGCGCGGTAATAATCATCGCCCATGTCGAGGCCCGCCGCGACCGCCGACTGGAGATGGGCGGGACTCGTATAGGCGATGAACTGATGCGCCTTCATCACCGCCGTGACGAGCGCGGCGGGGCCGGTCACATAGCCGATGCGCCAGCCGGTCAAGGAGAAGGTCTTGCCGGCCGAGCCGATGCGGATGCAGCGCTCGCGCATCCCGGCGAGCGTCATCAGCGGGAGATGCCGGCGCCCGTCGAACAGGAGATGCTCGTAGACCTCGTCGCAGATGACGAGGAGGTCGTGCTTGATCGCCGCGCGCGCAATGACGTCGAGCTCGTCCTCGCCGATCACATGGCCGGTCGGATTATGCGGGGAATTGATCGCGATGACGCGCGTCCGCGGCGTGATCGCGCCTTCGAGCGCGACCTCGCTGACGCGCCAGTCCGGCGGCGCAAGGCCGAGCGCGACGACTGTCGCGCCCGCCGCCTCAACCATCGGCGCATATGAATCGTAAAACGGCGCGAAGAGGATCGCTTCGTCGCCGGGTTTCAGAAACGCAAGAAAGGCCGCGGCGAGCCCTTCGGTCGCGCCGGAGACGACGAGCGTTTCGGTTTTCCAGTCGACGTCGAGATCGTAGAAACGCTTATTCGCGCGCGCGACCGCCTCGCGGAGCGCGGGAACGCCCGCGACCGGCGCATATTGATTGGGCCCCGAGACGACGGCGCGCGCCGCCGCTTCCAATATTTCCTTCGGTCCGTCCTCGTCGGGAAAGCCCTGGCCGAGATTGATCGCGCCATGCTCATTAGCAAGCGCCGTCATCACCGCGAAGATGGTGACGGGTCTTTCGGCGAAGACGGGATTGAGGCTTGCTGTCATGACGCCTCGATATCGCACCCGCCGGACGGGGGCGCAATCGTCCTCGCCTTTTCGGCATTTGACGGCGAGGGCGTTGGCGCCGCAGACTCCGGAACATCGCCAGTCGCTTTTCCGTCTCGCCATGTCGTCCGCCAACGCCGCTCCCTTGCCTCTAAGAAAACGCCTCAGGAAGGCCTTTGTGCGCAGCGGTCGGCGCATGGTCGACGCGTTCGAGCATTGGCTCGGGCGCCGCTCGCCCGTGGGCGACGCCGAGATCCTCAACAAAGCTGACTTTCCCTGGGCGGCGCGGCTTGAAGAAAACTGGAAAACGATAAGGCGCGAACTCGACGCGGTTCTCGCCGGCCGGGACCGCCTGCCGAACATTCAGGACATCTCGCCAACGCAGCGCTATCTGACGAAAGACGGCGGCTGGAAGACCTTCTTCTTTCACGCCTATGGCCATTGGGCGAAGGAAAATTGCCGGCGCTGTCCCGAGACGGCGCGGCTCGTCTCCGAAATTCCGAACCTTCAAGTCGCCTATTTCTCGATTCTGGAGCCCGGCAAGCACATCCCGGCGCATAAGGGCATTTATAAGGGCCTCATCCGCGCGCATTTGGGATTGATCGTTCCCTCGCCCTCGGAACGCGCGCGGATGCGCGTCGGCGGCGCGATGGTCCATTGGAAAGAAGGCGATTGCGTCGTCTTCGACGACACTTATGAGCACGAGGTCTGGAACGATACGGAGGGCTGGCGCGTGGTGCTCCTCATCGACGTCGTGCGCCCGTTTCCATTTCCCTTCTCCCTCCTCAACCGCACGACGTTGCGGCTCCTGCGCGGGACGTCCTTTGTGAAGGACTCGATCGGCAAGCATGACGATTGGGAGCGGGAGTTTTACGGGGGCGAGCGCGGCCGGCAATAATCTCGATCAGCGCACTCTTTCCCCGCCGCAACAAAACGGATCTTATCCGGAGGAGCGGCCCCTAAGGGCCGTATCGCGAAAAGCGGGCCCCATGCTCCAGATTTTTTTCTCTATCGCGTCCTAAGTCCATGTCAGAATGGGGGGAGCGATTTTGCCCGGCAGACTTGCTTCTTCGGGAAGTCTCCACGCCAGGCCATAAAAAAATTGATATAGCGGCCTGTCGATTTTCAACCCGGCCGTGACCGTCGAATCGAATTCATCCCTGTAGAATGCGTCGCTATGCTTCAGGCGCTTGATTTCGGTGTCGTTCAGGTGATCGAGCGCATTCGAGAAGGTCGCAACGAGCGGCTGTATCTCGTCGACCACATAGCCTTTTGGAAAAACAAATCGAAGCTCCAACCGGTGAATCCGATTGATGATATAGACGCCGTCATAGGCGTTCAGCGTCACACCGTCGATTTCGACGCCGCGCTGAACCTTTTGACCCGCATGGATCGGCACGAGATAAGGCGAGCGATAGCGCTCGCGCACAAAAACCCGCTCTCCCTTTCGGGGACGAGGCTGTAGGCGTGATTTCAGCTCAACGCCGCCCGGCGAAAAAATAGCGGTGAGCGTCGGCTGTTCTTTCACGCCGTTTCTTTTCAACTCCAGGTCGTAAATGGGGGAGTGCTTGGCCTCGGCCAGATCTTCAAGAGCGAAGGCGGAGTGAACGAGATCGTAGTCGTGATCCGCCTCGAACTCCATCTCCCTTTCGATCACATATTGCCAATAAAGTCCCTCTCGGCCATTGCAGAGTTCAATCTGCATGGTGAGCTTCGGAACAACGAAATTCGTAATGCCCCCAAAGGATAACGACGGTTGATGGGAATCCAAGGCGCGGAGTTTGGTGTCATGAACGCCTTGAACGATATCGAACAGATCCTCCGGCGTCAGATTCTCCGCATTCTGAAGAACCTTGTATGTGTACATGCTGCCGGCGAATCCGTCCGCCTCTACGCCGTCCTCCAGAAAACAGATAATGGGCTTGTTGAACGCATTCGCAAAGGCGATTTCCTCTCTCACGGCCGTCGAAGTCAAATAACGCGACTTTCCGTCTACCTTGTTTCTCCTGCTGCATACCGCGATGAGGAAATTGGCCTTTTCGATCAATTTCTTGGCCTCTTCCGTCGGCGCGCTTGAGGAGGCCCTGTTGACGCAGCAAGTTTCGACATTCAAGGCGCGACAAATCTTCTCTATTCTCGTTATCGAATCATTCATTCTCCCATCGAATACTCGTGACAGAAAGGCTTTGGACGGAACCGAATCCATGCTCTCCCCCGCATTCGCCTAAACTGGCCTCCAATTTGGACAATACTGTCCCGCCAGCGACAGTTGCGTCGACGAGTTTGTGCAAGCCTGGCGGCGAATGCAAGAATGTTGTCGATTTTCGTGACAGCTAGAGCGCGTTCCGAAAAGTGGACGCCGGTTTTCGGATAAAATGCGCGACAAAACAAAAATCTAGAGCATGGTCCCCGACTCGCATTTCGGGGACCATGCTCTAGAGCATCGAGCAGATAATCCGAATCAAATCTGTTTGCGTTGAGGTCGAACCGTGATTCACCGTTATCGGAGGTGGATCATGGGACGATCTTTATCGACGGATATTCGGCGGCGGATGGTGCGAG
>JBFXBB010000200.1:0-5497 GCA_050183685.1 Amphiplicatus sp. | reverse complement strand
CGAAACGGCGATTTCGGTCCGGAACCGCGTCATCGAGGCCTATCAGGACATCATGCGCATGCCGATCTGAGGGCGGGTTCGTCGCTTCGGAAAGCACCGGCGCGCGGCCCATCCTTCGTGACGGCGGTTCGCGCCGCCTCAGGATGAGGCTTGCCCTTGTTGCAACAAGCAGGGCCTCATCCTGAGGAGCCTCGCGAAGCGAGGCGTCACGAAGGATGGGCCGCGCGCTAAGCCTTCCTTAACCCTCCCGACACGCGGCCTTAACCATGCGCCCGGCAAAATCCGCCGAACATCGGAGGGCGAATGATCGGCGGCGCAGAAATATTGGACATCGCGCGCGAGGCGTTCTTAGTGACGCTTCTCGTCGCCGGGCCCGCCATGCTCGCCGGCCTCGTCGTCGGCCTTCTGATCGCGGTCTTGCAGGCGCTGACGCAGGTGCAAGAGCTGACGCTCGTCTTCGTGCCCCGCATTGTCGTGATGTTCGTCACGATCGCAATCGCGCTTCCTTTCATGGGCGCCGTTCTCGGCGGCTTCGCGGTGAAGCTTTACGGGCTCATCGCCGCGGGCGGATCATGATTGCGGCCGACCTCCTCGCGCGGCTTCCGGCCGACGTCTTTATCGCTTTTGCGGTGTTCGCGCGGGTCGGCGCCTTTTTCATGACGGCGCCGGCTTTCGGCGATTTCTCGCTGTCGCCGCGCCTGCGTCTTGCGGCGGCGATCGCGGTCGCGATGGCGCTCGCGCCCGTCGCCGCGCCTCTTTATCCCGATTGGACACGCCAAGGCGCGCTCTCAGGCGCCGTCTCCTCGATGAGCGCCGTTCTATTCAGCGATCTCGTCGCGGGACTTTTTCTCGGCCTTGCGGCGCGCGTGATGATGAGCGCCCTGAATGTCGCCGGCCAGATCATCGCGATGCAGATGGGGCTCTCGCTCGCCCAGGCCTTCGACCCGACGCAGGAATTGCAGGGCGCGATTGTCGGCGGCTTTCTCGCCATTCTCGGCGCGACCATGATTTTCGCGACGGATCTGCATCATCTCCTCCTCGCCGCGCTCGCCGATTCTTACGGTCTGATCGCGCCGGGGGCGCTCCCGTCCTTCGGCGACATGGCCGAGCTGATGACGCGGACCCTCTCGGAAGCCTTCTCGCTCGGCCTGCGCCTTGCTGCGCCCTTCATCCTCTTCGGCCTCGTCTTTTATGTCGGCGCCGGCGTCTTGAACCGGCTGATGCCGCAGGCGCAGGTCTTCTTCATGCTGACGCCGGCCAATCTGATGATCGGCCTCATGCTCCTGATGCTGACGACCGGCCTTTTGATGACCGTTTTCCTCGGCGCGTTCGAATCCTTCCTCGCCCAGTTCCTGAGATAGCGCATGGCGGACGAAGGCGACGATTTTCAGCGAACCGAAGAGCCGACGCCGAAGCGGCTCGAAGAAGCGCGCAAGAAAGGCGACGCGCCGAAGAGCCAGGAGGTCGTCGCCGCCCTCATGCTCGCCGCGGGCGCGCTCGTTCTGTGGCTCTTTGCCGGGCCGGCGGCGAGGAGCCTCGCCGCGGCGGGCGCGGCTTTTCTCGACCATCCGCATGATTTCGCGATCGACGGCGCGGCGCTCCAGCGTCTCTTTTCGGCGGTCTCTTTAAGGCTCGGCTCGGCGCTCGCCGGGGCGGGGCTTGTCATTCTCGCGGCCGCGATCCTGGCGAACGCCGGCCAGGCGCGGCCCGTCTTCACGACGGCGCGAATCGCGCCGAAGCTTTCAAAGCTTTCCCCGGTCGCCGGCGCAAAGCGGATTTTCGGCCCGTCGGGTTTTTTCAACTTCACGAAAGGCGCGGCGAAAATCTCGATTGTCGGCGCCATTCTCGTTTATGCGCTTTGGCCCGATCGGGCGCTGCTTGTCGGGCTCATCGCCGCGGGCGAGAAGGAGCTTGTCAGCCTTGCCCGCGCGGAAACCTTAAAGCTCCTTATACTGACTGTCTCGGCGATGGGCGTCATCGCCGCGCTCGATTATGGCTATCAGCGCCACGCCTGGACGAAGCGGCTCAGAATGACGAAGGAGGAGGTCAGGCGCGAACTGAAAGAGACCGAGGGCGACCCGGTCATTCGCGGCCGGCTCCGGCAGATGCGCGAGAGCCGGGCGAGGCGCCGCATGATCGCGGCGGTCAAGGACGCGACCGTCCTCGTCATGAACCCGACCCATTACGCGGTGGCGCTGAAATATGAGCTCGGGGTTGCGACCGCGCCGGTTTGTGTCGCCAAGGGCGCGGACGAGGTCGCGCTCAGGATGCGCGAGGCCGCAGAAGAGCATCGCGTTCCCGTTGTCGAGAACGCGCCCCTCGCCCGCGCGCTTTTCGCCGGGGCCGAAATCGACGAGGAAATTCCGGTCGAGCAGTATGAGGCCGTCGCGGCCGTCATCAGCGTCATCCTGAATCGAGACCCGGGACGGGGCGCGGGGCTTGGATCAAGCGGCGGCTAATCCGAACCGGCGCCCCCCCTCGGCCCATTGCCTTTCTTAATCAATCCTTAACTCTCCGGGCGTTTCACCGAGGATGGCGCGGCCCGGCGAAGCACCCCATAGTCGCCGGCTCCGCGACAGCGAAGGACGACATGCTGGCAAGCGTCAAAACGTTGAAACAAGAAGTCGAAGACCGCGCGCCGCGCGCCGACGCCGGCGACATCGCAAAGATGATGGCGGACGCCGAAGCCAAGGCGAAAGCGAAAAAGACAAAGGCCGATCGGCCCGGCGCCTGGCAGCTCTTCTCTTTCGCCGTGCTCTGGGGCGGGACTTTCGCGGCGGCCGCGGCGGCCGCGCTCATCGTTTATTCGGACGAAACGATAAGGAGCGCCGGCCTCGTCTTTGCGATCGGGCTCGGCGTCCTCGTCGCGCTTCTTGTCGCGAGCGCAGCGCTGCGGCTCTTCTCGCCGGTGCTCTTGACGGGCGTCATGCTGCGGCGCGTCTCGGGTCGGCCCGCCGGCGCGGCGGGCGAGCTTGCCGGCGCCGACATGCTGGCCGCGCTCGGGCTCGCGGAAAAGGTTCTCGACGCCGATGACGACGCGCGCCTTCTGACCCGCCGCGACGGCGTCGTCGCCTATGCGAACGCGGCCTATCAGAGCCTCGCGCGGGAAGCCGGCGCCATCGGCCCCGCAGGGCTGCCGCCGCGCATCGACCGGCTTTTCGCCCAGCAGGGCGCCGAGGCGACGAAACTTTTCCGGCTCTGCCGCGCGGCGAAATCGGCCGCGTCCGCCGACGAAGTCATCAATCAGCATATCGGCGCCGCGCGGCGGCGCTTTGCGGTCTCGGTGCGCCCCTTGAAGGGCTCCGACGAGCATGTCGCCTGGCGCCTGCGCGAGCTGTCCGTCGAGGAAGAACAGCATGACGTCCTCGCGGCCGCCTTCGCCGATTATGTGCGGCCCGTCTTCGCGCTCGAACGCTCCGGCGAAATCGCCTGGGCGAATGCGGCGGCGCGCGCCGCGCTCGGCGCCGAGCGCGGCGGGCTCGCCCGTCTCGACGACATCGTTCTCGGCGAAACCGAGGCGCTCGCGCGCGCGCTCTGGCAGGTCGACCGGCGCTGCTTGGCGGCGAAGATTCGCCGGCGGGGCGACGATCCCGCAGACGCGGCTTTCACCGCCTTCCGCCGCGGCGGCGTCGGCGAGGGGTTCGTCTGCATCGAGATTGAAATCGACGAGGCGGCGGGCGAGGAGGAGGCCGTCTCGATCTCCGGCGACATGACGGAGGCGCCTTTCGGCGTCGCCATTATCGAGGGCGATCTCGGCCGCGACGCGCGCGTCGTCGAGGCCAACAAGGCGTTTTCGGACGTTTTCGGCGCGCTGAAGAAAAACGCCCCGCTCGCGCGCGCCTTTGCGCCGGAGACCCTGCACGAGCTCGCCTCCGAAGTTCGCCGCAAGCAGAATTCCGGCGGCGCGCCGCGCCCCGTCGAGGCGCTTGTCGCGGAGGGACGGCGCGCCTTTGCGCTTTATGCGCGCCCGGTCCGGCGCCGGCGCGGCGCCTATGGCGCGCGGCGGACGGTGCTCTATTCCGTCGACATCACCGACAGAAAGCGCATGGAGGAGGACCACGCGCAGGACCAGAAGCTGAAAGCGATCGGGCGCCTCGCCGGCGAGGTCGCGCATGATTTCAACAATCTTTTGCAGGTCGTGCTCGGCAATTGCGAGCGCCTGATGCTGAAGCACCCCGTCGGCGATCCCGCCTATAAGGATCTCGTCCTCATTCGCGAGAACGCGCAGCGCGCGGCGAATATGACAAAGCAGCTCCTCGCCTTTTCGAGGAAGCAGACCTTAAAGCGCGAGGTGATGTCGATCACCGAGCTTTTGCGCGACTTCGCGCGGTTCTTGAACCGCGCCGTCGGCGAGAAGGTGCAGCTCGATCTCGTCAATGGGCGGGGCCTTCCGAATATCCGCGTCGACAAGAACCAGCTCGAAACGGCGATCATGAATCTCGCGGTCAACGCCCGCGACGCGATGGGCGCGGGCGGCGGCCGGCTGACCATCCGGACGAGCCTTGTCCCCGCCGCCGAGATCGCCGCCGCCGCGATCCCCCATCTCGGCGCGGGCGACCATCTCCTGATCGAGGTCGCCGATACGGGGCCGGGCGTGCCGAAAGCGATCGCCGACAAGATTTTCGATCCCTTCTTCACGACGAAGGAGATGGGGAAAGGAACCGGGCTCGGCCTTTCGACCGTACACGGAATCATCGGTCAGATGGAGGGCGCGATCACGCTCGCGGACGCGCCCGGCGGCGGCGCGCTCTTCCGCCTCTATCTGCCGGCCTATCAGGGCGAGCCCGAAGCCGAAGAAGCGCCCGCCCAAGCCGGGCCCGTCGACCTCACCGGCGCGGGGCGCATTCTCGTCGTCGAGGACGAGGACGCGGTCCGGAATTTCGTCGTCGCCGCGCTTGAGGATTGCGGCTATGAGGCGACGGCGACGGCCGACGGCGCCGAGGCGCTCGAAACGCTCGCCGCGGACCGCGACGGCTTCGATCTCGTCATTTCCGACGTGATGATGCCGGAGATCGACGGGCCGAGCTTCATCGCGCGCGCGCGCGCCGAGCATGGCTTGAAAGCGCCCGTCATTTTCATGTCGGCCTATGCCGAAACCGCGATGCGCGAGCAATTGGACGCGATCGCGGATGCGGGCTACATCCAGAAGCCCTTCACGCTGAAGGGCCTCGCGGCGAGGGTGAAAATCACCTTGTCGGCGGTTGAGGCCGAGGCGGCATAGGGTCTGTCGAGACTCGCCGTGAGGCGCCGAGCAACCAGCGGGCCCTCACCCGGCCCCGCTTCGCGCCGACGATGACGGGGCCCTAGCGCGGCGAGCGCTTCATCTCGATCGGCGCGCGCGCGGCCCATCCTTCGCAACGCGCCTTCGGCGCGCCTCAGGATGAGGCGGCGCACTATTGCAAACCAGCATGGGCCTCATCCTGAGGAGGCGCGCAAGCGCCGTCCCGAAGGATGGGCCGCGGGGGATGGGCCGCGGGGCTCTTACTCGGATCGATCG
>JBFXBB010000199.1:0-5534 GCA_050183685.1 Amphiplicatus sp. | reverse complement strand
TTCTTGACCGCTGCATCGTGGGATAGCTCGCTGCGCTTCCCGACGGCGCGGCGCTTGATCTCAACGAGGCACATTTCGAGACCGCGCGGGCCGATGATGAGCTGATAAGGCAAGCCGATGAGATCCGCGCGGGCGAATTTCTCGCCGGGCCGCGCGGGCGTGTCGTCATAGAGAACCTCTATTCCCTCTGCTTCGAGCGCGGCGAGCATTTTCTCGCAGGCGCCGTCGGTCTTTGCATCGCCCTCTTTTAAATTGATGATCCCGACATGGAACGGCGCGACGGCGAGCGGCCATTTGCAGCCCGCTTCGTCATGATGGGCCTCGATCAGCGCGCCGACGAGACGAGAAACGCCGACGCCGTAAGAACCCATCTCGACGGGAAGCTCCCTGCCGTCGGGTCCGGCGACAACGGCGCGCATCGGAACTGAATATTTCGTTCCGAAAAAGAAGATATGCCCGACCTCGATCCCGCGCGCCGAAATGCGGTCGCCTTCTGCGACCTTCCGTTCGAATTCGGCCGCATCGTGTTTTTCATCCGTGGCGGCGTAATAGGACGTATAGCGATCGATAATCGGCTGAAGGTCGCCATCGAAATCGGCGTCGGCCTTCGGAATATCGAGCGCGAGAAGACGCCGGTCGCAAAAGACGGCGCTTTCGCCCGTATCGGCGAGGACAATGAATTCATGGCTGAGATCGCCGCCGATCGGTCCTGTATCGGCGCGCATCGGGATGGATATAAGGCCCATTCGCGCGAAGGTCCGCAAATAGGCGACGAACATTTTGTTGTAGCTGCGGCGCGCGCCGGCCTCGTCGAGATCGAAGGAATAGGCGTCCTTCATCGAAAATTCGCGGCCTCTCATGACGCCGAAACGCGGGCGGATCTCGTCGCGGAACTTCCATTGGATATGATAGAGGATCTTCGGCAGCTCCTTGTAAGAGCGTACGCCTGAGCGGAAGATCTCGGTGATCATCTCCTCATTTGTCGGCCCGAAAAGCATTTCGCGATCGCCGCGGTCCGTTATGCGGAGCATTTCCTTGCCATAGGCGTCATAGCGCCCGCTCTCGCGCCAAAGCTCCGCTGGCTGAATGGTCGGCATCAGCATTTCGACCGCGCCGGCGCGATCCTGCTCCTCGCGCACGATCTGCTCGATCTTTTTGAGGACGCGAAAGCCGAGCGGCAGCCAGGCGTATATCCCCGCCCCCTCCTGGCGGATCATGCCGGCGCGCAGCATCAATTGATGCGAGACGATTTGCGCCTCGGCGGGGGTTTCCTTCAGGAGCGGCAAGTAATAGCGGGAAAGGCGCATGATTATTCCGTGCGGCGACGGCAAAGCTCTTAGAGCATCTGCCGATGGTTGGGAATCCGCCGGGGTCTAGCGGGCGCAGTCCGGGCCGTGTTCGGCCCCTGCTTCGGCCTCAAGGGGCAATCCCGTCTCCATATCGAGCAGGAGGCGGCCGAACGGTCCATTCCCGCGGCCCCCGGACAGCCGGGCGTCGTAAAGAAGAACGAGGCTCTTTTCGATCTTCGGACGCGCCTTCTCTTCCGGCGGGGCGACGCCGTCTTCGAGGACATAGGGCTCGGCTTCAGCCGGCGCGGGACACCGATCGGGGCTCACGACAAGGCGCGCGGCGCCGGCGGCCGTCGCGGCGAGCGCGAGATCGAAGACGAGGCCCCCAAGGAGAATATGCCGGAATTTCATGGGCGGGCCCTGCATTGTCCATGCCTGCGGGCTTCACAGAGGGAAGCGCTTTTGCTATCCCCGCCCGTCTTCGCCCTTGGGCTTTGCCGGGCGGTCGTGGCGGAACTGGTAGACGCGCAGCGTTGAGGTCGCTGTGGAGCAATCCGTGGAGGTTC
The DNA here is from genome assembly GCA_050183685.1 of Amphiplicatus sp. Lineage (GTDB taxonomy): Bacteria > Pseudomonadota > Alphaproteobacteria > Caulobacterales > Parvularculaceae > Amphiplicatus. The sequence continues at coordinate 3,679 of JBFXBB010000199.1, read as the reverse complement.
GAGTCCTCTCGACCGCACCAGGGCCTCTCCTTAACGGGGCGAGGCCGCCGCGCTCACTTCGATCGCGACTTTGTCTCCATTGAGCTGGACCCTTCCCTCGGCGAAGGGGCGTCCATTCGCAAGGATCGTCAGGGGTTCGCTCGCATCCCCCCCAAGCGGGACGACCGCCCCGCGCGTCAGGCGCAAAAGCGTCGCGAGCGGCATCTGAGCGCCGCCGACGACAACCGTCAGTTCGACTTCGATTTTATCGATGGGCGTCATAGGGTCCGACTATGCAACAGGAAGGATCATGGCCCGCTTTGGTTAGAACCCCGTTAAGGATCGCCGCTTTGCACCCGCCCGTCGGCTGGGCGACGTCGCCGGACCGCGTCGCCTTTCCCGACGCCGTCGCGGCGATGGAGGCGCGCGCCGGCGCAATCCGCGAAGGACGGGCGGATGAAATCGTCTGGCTCCTCGAACATCCCCCGCTCTATAGCGCGGGCGCGAGCGCCAGGCCCGGCGACCTTCTCGACCCTGACCGCTTTCCCGTCTTCAAAAGCGGGCGCGGCGGAAAATTCACCTATCACGGGCCCGGTCAGCGGATCGCCTATGTGATGCTCGACCTCGAACGGCGGGGCAAAGACATCCGCGCCTATGTCGGCGCGCTCGAAGCCTGGATCATCGCCGCGCTCGCCGCATTCAACTTGCGGGGGGAGACGCGCGAGGATCGGGTCGGCGTCTGGATCGCGCGGTCGCGGCCGGGCGAGGCCCCGCGCGAAGACAAGATCGCCGCGATCGGAGTCCGCGTCCGCCGCTGGGTGACGTTTCACGGGATCGCGTTCAATGTAGAGCCCGATCTTTCCCATTTCGGCGGCATCGTCCCCTGCGGCGTCGACGCGCCGAGCCTTGGCGTGACGAGCCTTGTCGATCTCGGCCTGCCGGTGACGATGGACGAGGCCGACGCCGCGCTGCGGAGGGCTTTTGAAGAGATTTTCGGGCCGACCGAGACGGCGCCGGCGCCGATTTGAAATCGGCCTGAAGACGCCTATCTAAAAGGCAGGCCGCCAAGGGAGAGCGCGAATGCTTGCAAGATTATGGATGGTCGGCGCGGCGATGCTTGCGCCGGCTTTCGCGCAAGATCAGGTCAACGAAGCGCCGATGACGCAGGCTCCGCCTGCCGCGGAGCCGCCCGCCGACATCAATCCCGACGAATCGGCAAGCTGGCTCAACGCACAGCAAAAATTGAAGCAGACCTATACCATCACCCGCACCATCAATGGCGAGATCGTCGAGACCCAAAAACGGACGATTATTTATGATCCCGCCGATCCGACGCGCCCGACCGAGGCGGGATCGAGCCCGCTTGAAGAGCTGAAGGCCGCTTTCGACCGCGAAGCGCTGACGCGAACCGAGGCCTATGAGGAAGCGAAACTCGATTTCATCACCGCCGACATCGATCGGAACAATCTGGTGAACGCGGACGAATTCGTGAGGCTGGCGAAGTCGTGGCAGGACGAGCCGCGCATGGCGTTGGCGAGCGATGAAGAGACGGCGCGTCAGCGTCAATATCGCGCCTTTGTCGACTCGCTCGACCCGCAAGCGGCGGCCGCAGAGACGGAAGCGCAGGCGCGCGCCAAATTCGCCTCGATCGCGGGTCCTCCGGGAACGCTCTCGCGCGACGCTTATATCCGCGCCTATCTTCTCGATTTCGATATGGCGGATGCGGACAAGAACATGATCCTTCGCGGCGACGAACTGCTCGCTTTCCGCGCCGCCAATCGCGGCGAGAGGCTGGCGACGACGGCGGAATAACTAAGCGACCGTCTCCGAATGGCGGAGAAGGTTGAGGAAACGAGCCACCGCGAGGAAATCGTCCTCCAACCGTCTTTCATGCTCGCGCGCCTCGTCGTCGACGCCCCAGCGCTCGGCCTGAAAGCGCTCATCGAGCCGCGAGGCCGCAAAAATCTCCTCAGCCGGAAACGCGCCTTCCTCCAGCGCAAGGCCGAGAACAGCGGAACCCGCAAGACCGGTCGCTGTTCGTGCGCCGATTAACGTCCAATCCTCCATCGCGTCAGCCCGGGCGCGCGCGGCCGCGAGCGCCGCCTCGGGCTGGGCGACGGCGACAAGGCCCGTCGTCACGCAAAGCGGCGCGCCGAGCGCCCCCCGCGCCCAGGCGAGAAAGGGCGCCCAACGCTCCTCCTGGCGGATGACGAGCGCCGCAGGCTCCTCCGCGCGATAGCAGAGAAGATCCGAACCGAGATAATCGACGATTTCCTTCGCCCAGCGTTCGCGGTCGCGGGGCCCGAGATCAATCGCGGTCGCCGCGAGCCGCGTCAGCGCCATGTCGTCGAAATCGACACACTCGCCCTCGCCCGCCCATTCGGCGGCGATCGCCTCGGCGAGCGCGCGCCGAGGCGCGGCGAGCCCCGCGCCCGCCGGCGTCTTTGCTTCGCGTCCGTCGAGCAGCAAGAGAAAAGCGCCGCTTCTCTCGGCGACCCCGACATCCTGATAGAATTTTTTGATGCGCCTCTTCATGCCCTATTCTCCGGCCAGAAGGCGTCGGCATGGGGGTCGAAACCGAAGAATTCCCAGGTTTCGCGCATATGGCCGGTCAGGGGCGCGCGCACCGTCAGGACAAGGCCGTCTAGCGGATGCCTGAACGTCATCTCGCGACAGAAAAGGTGAAGCTTCGAGGCGACGCCCGGGAGACGCGCCGCAGCGCCCCCATATTTCGGGTCGCCGACGATAGGCGCGCCGATCGCCGCGCAATGGACGCGAAGCTGATGCGTGCGCCCAGTGCGCGGGCGAAGCGCGAGAAAGGAAATGCCTGTTCCGGCCTCGTCGACGATCTGAAAGTCCGTCAACGCCGTTTTCGCGCCGTCTCCTTTCGCGGGAATCATACGCTCCTGATTGGTTGGGCCGACGCGGGTCATGCGCTTGGCGACCGGCAAATCAATGAGCCCCTCGCGCCGGGCGGGCGCGCCGGCCGCGAGCGCCCAGTAGGTTTTCGAAACGTCGCGCCCTTGAAAAGCGCGGCCGAGAACCCTCGCCGCCTCGCGCGTCTTCGCAAGGATAAGGAGCCCCCCCGTATCGCGGTCGAGACGGTGAACGAGGCGCGGCCGGTCGCCGCCCTTTTCGAGCGCGGCGAGCATGCCGTCGATATGGCGCGTCGTCTTCGCGCCGCCTTGTACGGCGAGCCCGAAAGGTTTGTTCAAGGCGATGACGCCCTCATCCTCATAAAGGATGAGGCTTTCGAGCAATCGCGCGTCTTCGCGGCTGAGCGCCGGGGGCGCCGTCTCGGCGGACGTCTTTCCGCTCAAAGGCGGTATACGGATTTTCTCGCCGCTTTCGAGCCGCCGGTTCGCTTTTACGCGTCCGCCGTCGACGCGGATCTGGCCGGTTCGAAGAAGTTTTTCGAGCTCGCCGTGCCGGAGCCCCGGGAAATGCGTCTTGAACCAGCGGTCGAGACGCATTCCCGCCTCGCCGTCTGCGACGGTGAGAATGTGAACGCCGCTCATGAGAGCGCCCGCCCCAAGAGGAGGCCCGCCGCGAGGCCGCCGACGGATAAAATGACGGACGCCGCAAGATAAAGCGCGGCGACGCCGACCGCTTTCTCGCGATAGAGCATGACGACATCGAGCGCAAAGGTCGAAAAGGTCGTGAAGGCGCCGAGGACGCCAATGGCGAGAAACGCCCGGAG
>JBFXBB010000198.1:0-5576 GCA_050183685.1 Amphiplicatus sp. | reverse complement strand
CTTCCGATCTACGAACTACGCCGAGGACAATGACGGCGACAAACGCGTGAAGCGCCGAGGCAAGAAGAAGAGGGAAGCGGCGAAATCGCTTCTCGCGCCGTGCGGGGCGAGCCTCAACTGAAAGACGAGGCGCATCGCTTCGGGAGGAAACGCCCCTAAGGGGGCGTTTTCGTTTCAGGGGGCCGGCGAGGGGCGCGGCCCTTACGCTTGACCGACCCGCGGGCGTCCCTATCATGCGCGCCGTCGCCCGCCCTCAAAGCCCCAGTGGTGGAATTGGTAGACACGCGTGACTCAAAATCACGTGCCGCAAGGCGTGCTGGTTCAAGTCCGGCCTGGGGCACCAGGCTTCGCTTTCGGCTTCGCATGGCGAGGTCCCGCGCGAGGCCGCGCCGCGCCCGTAGCTCAGCCGGATAGAGCGCCAGACTTCGAATCTGGATGTCGGGAGTTCGAGTCTCTCCGGGCGCGCCATTTTCTAAGTCTTTGTTGTAGTTAAAAAAACCGACGAACACCGGTCTGATAAAAAGCACCGGCTGTTGTCGGGCGGACCTTCCTTAAAGCTATTCCTTTTCCGCTTCGTCGCGCGCTTCACGGAGCTTTCTCAGCCGCTCGTTCTTTTCTCTGAAGAGTTTGGCTTCACGTTCGAGCATTGTTAATCCGGCGGCTTCCGCACGCTGGCGATCCGCTTTCCGGGCGGCGGACGAAGCGGTGTTGCGAGACCCCTGGCGATTTACTCCGCGCCAAGCCACATCTCAGCTCCTGTTTTTGGCCGGTCAACGCGCTTCTCGCGCGAGAAAATCCTAGCTTCTGCAGCCGTCGGACAGCGTATCGTTGGAATGCAGCATCAGTTCATTTTCCGCCGCGACGCGTTCAAAAGCTTCGGCTTGCGAGCGTATTCGATACTGAACATGCGCCCTCTCAGCCGGCAGTAAGGCGACAATTTCATAAAGGGCGTCGGACTTTCGCGCATATCCGAAACCGGGAGAGAGCGTCACCCATTGACCGAGTTTAAATCGGTGTCCGTTCGGCATCCGCAGATCAATCCATTTCATCAAAACTCAAGACGAAAATGCGAGCAAAGCGCGAACAGACGCTTCGCTCGACCGGCATTATTCGATGTTTAATCTAAACGAGCTTCAGCTGCGTCGCAGAGAGCTTGCCGCGCTCTTCGCTCGTCTCATAGCTCAGCTCTTGTCCGTCGGACAGTCCGCGAATGCCTGCGGTTTCAAGCGCGGTGGCGTGGACGAATACGTCCTTGCCGCCATCATCAGGGGCGATGAAGCCGTAACCTTTTTGCGAATTATACCATTTCACTTTTCCAGTAGCCATTTTATCTCCTTTTCAGACATGGCGTTGCGGGCCGGGCGTCGCCCGGCCTCTCGGTCAACCGATGTTTTCGAGGAGCGTAAAAAAGCTTGGATCAGCGGCCTTCGTAGACGGCCCAAAAGCATTGGTTCGCGGCGTACATGGGCCCGCGCCGAATGAAATGCAAGGACAATCGCGATTTACGCCGCATGCCGCTGGGCGCGCCGCCTGCGGCAAGCCGCCCAGTTCCCCTTTTCACCCGCTTCGGCGCGTCATTTTCAACCGATCGAAATTGAATCGAAATTGAATTCAAGCGCGTTTTTCTATTCTCCCTGCGTCGGGCGATATCGATAGATCAATCGCCGGCTGACAGCCCAAGGCGGACATTCGCCGCCGCGCGGGAGTATCTTATGCATAATGGTTGCTATGTCATGATCAGCGCGCCTGCTTGAACGGGCCCGTCATTTTGAACGGAGGATCGCTGAAGCTTCGACTCCGGTCTCCCCGGTCAGGCCCGAATGGACAACCTATTGAAAGATCACAGCTAGGCGCGTCTCGCATGGAAAACCGTCGCGTTCAGCGGCATCGGCGCGTCGCCCCATGCTTCACGGAGCCCGCGCGCGATCGCGCCGACGACCTCGTCGGGCGCGACGGTCTTGCGGCTCTCGATTTCGTCAATAAGCGGATTGCCAAACACCAGGCCGCGGGCAAATCCGCCGATATCCGTCATCCGTCTTTCGACCGTGACCGCAAAGCGCTCAATATGCGAAAATCCCGCCGCCTCCAAATCGTCCGCCACGACGCTTGAATCGGCATAGGAAAAGGGAATGCGATAAAATCCCGGCGGGTCGTCCGGAAAATATTTCAACGCCGCCTCATGCGCGATTTGCGAAAACGGATTGTCCGCCATCGGTCCCCATGCGTTAAAGAGATATGCGCCGCCAGGCCGCAAAACGCGCAAGACCTCCCGGAACGAGGCGCGTTTGTCGGGAAAGAACATGACGCCGAATTGGCAAAGGACGAGATCGAAGCTGGCCTTCGGGTAATCGAGCTTCATGGCGTCGACGACCGCAAATTCAACATTCTCCTCACTCCGAAATTTTGCGCGGGCGACGTCAAGCATGGGCGGGTTCAAGTCTGAGACGACGAGGCGGGCGCCCGCTGGAAGGCAATCTCTCAACTTTCGGCTGACGACGCCCGTGCCGGCCGCCAGCTCAAGAACGCTCGACGGCGCAAGCGCGCCGGCCCGTCGCGCCATGTCGCGCGCAAAGTCTTCGAAAATATTCGGGCCAAGATGTTGATCGTAGTTTTTCGGAATATCGCCTATGAACCGCCCGGCGTTTTCTGTCATCAGCCTCTCCTGCTCCGGCCGTCCCGTCATTGTATCAGGGCGCGAAGCGCTTGTCCGACGCAATGGGCGCGTTGGCGCCTTGCGTCGCCATTCCGGCGGGCTCATTGAGCGCCGCGACACGCTGCGAGGCGCGCATCGTTTGCCCCGCTATGCGGGTCATGCAAAGGCGACCTGCATCCGGTCGACCGCGCGCACCGCGTGCTGGCCGGCGAGTCTGGGCGGCGGGCCGACAAGCGCCGTATTCGGCGCAAGGCGCGCGATCGCGGCGATCGTCTCTTCAAGCTCGGCGCGCGCGAGCGCTTCGCCGAGGCAGCGATGCGCGCCGGCGCCGAAGGCAAGATGCCATTTCGGGTGGTCGTCCCGGAAGATGTCGAACCGATCGGGATCGGCATAGACTTCCGGGTCGCGCAGCGCCGAGAGCAGCGACAGCGCGACGATCGACCCCGCCGGCACGACATGGCCGTCGAAATCGAGATCGACGAGCGCGACGCGCGGGATCGCTCCGACGACCGGGTCATAGCGCAGCCCCTCCTCGGCGGCGCGCCGTTTGAGGCCGTTCGGGTCGTGGCATAAAGCGCGCCATTGCTCCTTATGCTGCAAAAGTTGCGACAGCGTGGAGCAAATCGCGATCCGCGTCGTATCGGCGCCGGCGAGGATCAGCCCGGCGATCTGGGTGCGGATTTCGGCAAGCGTCATCTCGCCCGCCTCATCGGCCGCGCCGACATAATGCGTCAGGAAATCGTCTTGCGGGCGCCGGCGGCGCGCGTCGATCAGCCCTTGCACGTAATCGACGAGCGATTGCAGATCGCGCTCGATCTCGGCGCGCTTTCCCGGATCGTGAATCGCGAGGCCGCGAATGCCGGAATAGACCCAGCGCGCAAATTGCGGCGTGTCGGCGGCGGGCACGCCGAGAATGCGCGCGATGATGTCGGCGGGAATGGCGCCGGCGATCTCGTTGAGGAAGTCGATCGGCCCGGCGCCGAGCCGCGCCTCGACGGCGCCCGCGGCGCGCGCGGCGATTTCGCCGCGCATCGCCTCCATGATCTTGAAGGCGAAGGTTTTGACGACCGGGCCGCGATGGCGCTTATGGGCCGCGCCGTTCGAGAACAGCATCCCATTCGCGAAGAGCTCGAAAAGCGGCCCCGATTTGACGCCTTGCAGGCGCAGCGTTTCGAGCTCCATCTGCCGCGTGGTTTCGGGATTGGTCAAAAGCCCCGCATGGCGATAGCGCAAGGCGATATAAGGCCCGAGCGGCGTCCGCGCCACCGGCGCGAGGCCTGCGTAGAAGCGGGCGAGCGCATGATCGTCCGCAAAATCGCGCCCGCGCCTGATGCGCGGAATCGCCTTGCCCGGCGCCGGTCCGACGGTCATGTATCGCCCCCGATCTCAAGGGAGAGCCTTGCAGACAATGCACGGCCGATAAAGTCCTTTGCGCCGCGCCTTGCGCGCTGGGGAGGAATGGCGGCTTGCCCTCGCCTCGAAGCGACCTAAAACACGGCTATGCGCCAAATCGTCTTCGACCTCGAAACGACGGGATTCCGGTTTGAGGAAGGCCACCGCATCGTCGAAATCGGCGCGGTCGAGCTCATCGAAGGCGCGGTTTCCGGGCGCAGCTTCCATGTCTATGTCAATCCCGAGCGCGACATGCCGGAGGCGGCCTTCGCGGTGCACGGGCTTTCATCGGACTTCCTCAGGGACAAGCCGGTTTTCGCCGATGATCGGGTCGCGCGCGCCTTTCTCGACTTCGCGGGCGAGGCCGAGCTCATCGCCCATAATGGCGCGGGGTTCGACCTGCCCTTCCTCAATGCCGAACTGGCGGCGGCGGGGCTGCCGACGCTTGCCAATGCGCTCTATGACACGCTGCATGTCGCCCGGAAGAAATATCCGGGCGCTCCGGCGAGTCTCGATGCGCTCTGCGCTCGTTTTGGCGTCGATACGACGATTAGGGCGCGCGACGGGCATGGCGCGCTGCTCGATTCGAAACTCCTCGCGGCCGTCTATATCGAACTGACCGGCGGGGCGCAGGCGGGTCTCAAGTTCGAGGTCGCCGCGCGCGCGGCCGGCGGCGCGCCGGTGCGGGGGATGAGCCGGCGCCGGCGGCCGGCCCCGCTTGGCGGCCTCGTCACGGAGGCCGAGGCCGCCGCCCATGCGGTCTTTGTCGCCGGGCTTGGCCCCGACAGCCTCTGGGCGCGGCTCGGCGCGGCGGGCGATCGATCCGAATTGGAGCAAACGCCCATCCTTCGTGACGGGCCTTCGGCCCGCTCCTCAGGATGAGGCCCATATTGTTGCAACAAGGAAAGCCTCATCCTGAGGAGCGCCGAAGGCGCGTCACGAAGGATGGGCCGCGAAGCGGCGGCGCCCGCCTCTCCCCGCCTCCCTAGGCGTCGGCGCGCGCGGGCTCTGTCGCCTTTTGCGCGTTGCGCTGCTGATAGACCGCAAAGAAGTCGATCGGCTCCAGCAACAGGGGCGGGAAATTGCCGTTGCGGGTCGCGTCGGCGAGGATCTGGCGCAGGAACGGGAAGAGCAGGCGCGGGCATTCGATCAGCATCACCGGCTCAAGCTGGTCGCGCGGCACATTCTTGATCTCAAAGGCGCCGGCATAGGTCGCCTCGACGACGAAGGAGACGTCATTGCTCCGGCGCGCCCGCGCCGAGACCGAGAGCTCGACTTCGTAGATGTTCGGATCGAGGCTGCGCGCATTCACATTGACGTCGACCTCAAGCTGCGGCGGGGCGGCGCCCTGGTCGCGGAAGGACGCCGGCGCGCGCGGCGATTCAAAGGAAAGGTCCTTGAGATATTGCGCCATGACGACGAGGCTCGGCGGGCCGTTTTCGCTCGGCGCCGGCGCGCCATTGCCGCTATTCGGTGTCGTGTCGGACATCGCGCCCTCCGGTTGAAAGGGCGCGTCTTACACGTCCGGCTT
>JBFXBB010000197.1:0-5610 GCA_050183685.1 Amphiplicatus sp. | reverse complement strand
GCGCTGATCGCAAGATTCTGGCGGTCTCCGGCCGTCGGCGCGCCGGTCCGCTGGGGAACCGTTCTTCACGATCGTTTCATGCTGCCATACTTCGTATGGCAGGACTTCTGCGAGGTTTTGCGCGATCTCGCCGATCATGGATTCGATCTGCGCTCGGAATGGTTCGAGGCGCAGGCTGAGTTTCGTTTTCCCTTTTGCGGGGAGATTGAGGTCGAGGGCGTCCATTTGGAATTGCGTCAGGCCCTCGAACCCTGGCATGTGTTGGGCGAGACCGGCGCGATCGGAGGGACGGTGCGCTACACCGACAGTTCGGCGGAACGGCTTCAAGTCAGGCTCGCTGTGGCGAATCCAGGTCGATATGTCGTCGCCTGCAACAGGCGGCGCGTCCCCTTGCAGCCGGTCGGCGGCGGCGACATTTCGGTCGCCGGCGTTCGCTACAAGGCGTGGCGTCCGCCTCAATCGGTGCATCCGGTTCTGCCGGTCGACGCGCCGCTCACATTCGACATATTCGACACATGGACGGGCAGGGCCCTTGGAGGGTGCGTCTATCACGTCGCGCATCCGGGCGGACGCAATTATGAAACGTTCCCGCTCAACGCGAATGAGGCGGAGGCGCGCCGCCTTGCGCGCTTTGAAGGCCACGGTCATTCGCCGGGGCCCTATGAGCCGCCGCTTGAAACACCGCATCCGGAATTTCCGATGACGCTCGATCTGCGTCGGCGCTTGGCGCGCTAGGCGGAGCTTGCACTGTGTCGCATCAGGAAATCAGCGGACGGGAGGCGGGAGGCCAACTCATCGGCCGCTATCGGCCGCCTGCCGGGGTCGCCGATGAGCTTCTCGATCCCACGGGCGCGGTGCGTCCGGCGTGGCGGCGGTTCATCAGCCATCTTGCGACGCTCTCTCCTGAGAATATTGCGCAGCGTTTTGCGAGGGGCGATCAGTATCTGAGGGACGCCGGCGTCTTTTATCGGCAATATGACAAAAGCGGCTCGACGGAGCGCGCCTGGCCGTTGAGCCATGTGCCGGTGATGATTCATGAAAGCGAGTGGCGCAAAATCGAGGCCGGCCTGATCCAGCGCGCCAATCTTCTCGAAGCGGTCGCTGCGGATCTTTACGGGTCGAACCGCCTCGTCGCCGAAGGGCGCCTGCCGGCCTCGCTCATCGCCATGAGTCCGGAATGGTTGCGCCCGCTTGTCGGCGTGCGGCCGCGTTCGGGATATTTTCTTAATTTCATCGCCTTCGAAATCGGCCGCGGCCCCGATGGCCAATGGTGGGTGCTGGGGGATCGCACACAGGCGCCGTCGGGCGCTGGATTCGCGCTCGAAAACCGGGTCGCGACCTCGCGGGTGTTTTCAGACCTGATCATGGAGACGAACACGCATCGACTCGCCGGATTTTTCCGTGCGTTCCGCGACTCCTTGAACGACATGCGCGGCGATGCAAGCAGCCGGGTCGCGATCCTGACGCCCGGACCGATGAACGAAACGTATTTCGAGCATGCTTATATCGCGCGCTATCTCGGCTTCATGCTGCTCGAAGGCGAAGATCTGGTCGTCGAAAACGACAAGGTGATGGTACGCACCGTCGCTGGGCTTGAGCCGGTCAGCGTTTTATGGCGGCGTCTCGACGCGGCCTATATCGATCCCCTCGAATTGAACGAGCGCTCGCAGCTTGGCACGCCCGGGCTTTTAAGCGCCGTTCGTCACGGCAATGTGAGCATGGTGAACGCTCTTGGGGCCGGCGTTCTTGAGACCCGCGCGCTTCTCGCATTCCTGCCGCGCATTTGCGAGGCGATGTTCGGCGAGCCGCTGCTTTTGCCGAATATTGCGACCTGGTGGTGCGGACAGCCGGTCGAGCGCGCCTATGTCGAGGCCAATGTCGAGCGCATGATGCTGGCCTCCGCGCTGTCGACCAAGCTGTCCTTTGATACGGATGAAACAATAGCGCTTGGAAAGGCGATTAGAAAGCAGGCGAGGCAGAGCCTCGACGCGCTGCTTGATGCTGAAGGCGCGCTGCTTGTCGGTCAGGAGGCGGTGACGCTTTCGACCTCGCCGGCCTATGTCGCCGGCCGGCTCGCGCCGAGGCCGATGAGCCTCAGGGTGTTCTTGGCGCGTTCCGGCGAGGGCTGGCAGGTGATGCCGGGCGGTTTTGCGCGCATCGGGCGCACGAAAGATGCGGCGGCGATCGCGATGCAGCGCGGCGGGTCGGTCGCCGATGTATGGATCGTCGGCGATACGCCCATCGCGCCGGACACGATGCTGCCTGCGCCGTCGGCGCCGATCGTCAGGGTAAGGCACGGCGCGCTGCCAAGCCGAGCCGCCGACAATTTGTTCTGGCTCGGGCGTTATGTCGAGCGCGCCGAGGGCGTCATGCGGCTCCTTCGGGCCTATCATGTCCGCCTTTCTGAGACCGCCGACGCTAAGGCGCCGCTCTTGAAAAACCTGGCCCAGCATCTCCGAATTCTGAACGCCGATCCGAGAACATGCATTCCGGCGGGCCTGCGCGACACGCTCGCATCGGCGATCGGCGCGGCGGGCAAGGTCCGAGACCAATTCTCCGTAGACGGCTGGATGGCGCTTCGCGATCTCGACAAGACCGCGCGGAATATGATCGAGACGGTGACGCCCGGCGACGACGCCTCGCGCGCGATGGGCGTTCTCTTGCGCAAGATCACCGGATTTTCCGGTCTCGTTCACGAGAACATGTATCGATTCACAGGCTGGCGGTTTTTGAGCATAGGCCGGTCTCTCGAACGGGCGGGCAGCATGGCCTCGGCGCTCGCCCGCTTTGCTGATCCCGGCGCCCCCGACGGCGCGCTCGACCTTATCATCGAGGTGGGCGACAGCGTGATGTCGCATCGTCGGCGCTACGCCGTCGCCAGCGGCCGCAACACGGTCATCGATCTCCTGGCGCTTGACGTCAACAATCCGCGCTCCATCCTTTACCACATGACCGAAATTCGAGATCACGTGGCGTTTCTTCCGGGAAGCGACACCTATGGGCAGATGTCCACGCTGTCGCGCGCCGTCTTGCAGACGCATACCGGCCTCGCCGTGCGAACGCCAGATAAGCTCGACACGGACACGCTCAAAAGCCTGGGCGGCGCGATCGCCGATTTGTCCGACCTGCTTACCGTTTCTTATCTGAGATGATCGGCTGACATGCTCTACGACATCAAGCTGACGATCACCTACGCCTATGACCGCTCGGCGAACGCCGGGCGTCATTTGCTGCGCCTGACGCCAGCCCATATCGCGGGCGAGCAACGCGTTATCGCCGCCAATCTTGATATTGAGCCGCGGCCGGAGGAACGCAGCGCACTGACGGACTTTTTCGGAAATGTTGCAGCCGAAATCGCTTTTCATTCCGCTCACGCGGAAATAGGTTTTGTTGTCAGCACGCGTGTCGAGCGCTTCGCCGAGGCGCTAATATTCGATATGTCTCCGACGCTTTCTCAACTTACGAGAGAGTTGAACGACTATCGCGCGCTTGGCGCAGACTCGCCGCATCACTTTCTTGGACCGTCACCGCGGATCGGGCAGGACCCGGCGATCACGGCCTATGCCCGCGACGTCATCCGCTCCGAGATGACGGCGATAGAAATCGTCCGCTCGATCGGCGCGGCTTTGCAGCGCGATATTCGGTATGACACCGAGGCGACGACGGTCGATACGACGCCGGAAGAGGCGTTCGCCCGTCGCCGCGGCGTTTGCCAGGACATCACGCAGATCATGATTTCGGGTCTGCGGGGCCTTGGCGTTCCGGCGGGCTATGTGAGCGGCGTCTTGCGCACCAATCCGCCGCCGGGAAAGCAGCGCCTTGAGGGGGCGGACGCGATGCATGCCTGGGTGCGCGCCTGGTGCGGCGTCGAAGCGGGGTGGGTGGAATTCGATCCGACAAACGCGATGGTCGTCGGCGCCGATCATGTCGTGTTTGCGCGCGGCCGCGACTATTCGGATGTCGCGCCGGTCAAAGGCGTTCTTCGCACCGCAGGCTCGCAGATCAGCGAACAGGCGGTGGACGTGAAATCCTTGGGTTGAATGCGAGCAATCAATGACCCGGCAGGACGGACGCGGCTCACGGGATGCTGATCGAGATTTGCCGTCCATTGCATCAGCCGGCGTTCAGCCCGTGGCAATTCGCGGCGATTTCGTAGGATCGCAGGCGCGCCGCGTGATCGAAGATTTGCGCTGTGACGATCAGTTCATCGGGGGCGTGGCGCTTGATGAAGCGTTGCAGGCCGTCGTGGACGGTCGCGGGCCTGCCGACAATCGCGCAGGCGAGCGCCTGGGAAAGCATTTCCTCTGCGTCCGGCGGAACCACATAACCTTCGACGGGCCGCGGAAGGCGGCCCGGCCGTCCGGTCCGAAGATTCACATAGGCCTGCTGAAGCGAACTGAATAGAAACTGCGCCTCTTCGTCCGCGTCCGCCGCGACGATGGTGAGACCCAGCATCACATAAGGCTCAGCGAGTTGCTCTGACGGCTGGAAACGGTTGCGGTATAACGCGATCGCCCGTTCCAGCTCCGCGGGCGCAAAATGCGACGCGAAAGCATAGGGTAGACCGAGCAGGGCGGCGAGCTGGGCGCCGAACAGGCTGGAGCCCAATATCCATATCGGCACGTTCAGCCCAGCGCCGGGAACGGCCTCAACGGCTTGTTGCGGCGCGCTCGGTCGAAAATAGTGCTGGAGCTCGACAACATCCTGGGGAAAGCTGTCCGCGCCGCCCGCCAAGGTGCGGCGAAGCGCGCGCGCGGTCAGTTGATCGGTTCCCGGCGCGCGGCCGAGGCCGAGATCGATTCGGCCCGGATAAAGCGCGGCGAGCGTGCCGAATTGTTCGGCGATAATCAGGGGCGCGTGGTTCGGCAGCATGATCCCGCCGGCGCCGACGCGAATGCTTGACGTGCCGCCGGCGACATGCCCGATCACCACGGCCGTGGCCGCGCTCGCAATGCCGGGCATGTTATGATGCTCGGCGAGCCAAAATCGTCTATATCCCCAGCGTTCGGCGTGGCGGGCGAGATCGAGCGAGTTGGCGAGCGCCCGAGACGCGTCTCCGCCCTCGACGATGGGGCAAAGATCGAGAACCGAAAGAGGAATCATTCTTCGATCATAGACGCAGGCCCGGTTCGATCGCCAGCCTCCTTTCGCCATGCGGCGGGAAACTGGGGATCGGACCCGGCCTCATCGACAGGACATCGATAAAGTGAACTGGCGCGCTTTTTCTCCGTGGTCCCTCCTGCTCTCCGCAGCGTTTTTTTCGGCCTGTTCTTCCGGTCTTGCGCCGGGCGCGGCGCAAGCGCCCGGCAAAGGCGCCCCGGACGGATGCCCTGCCGGCGCCGGCGAGGCCCGATCGCCGACAGTCTCCACGCCCGAAAGGCGCGGCGTCATTGCGATTTCGCACATGCGGAAAAACTTCAAATCGCTATGGTTTGCGTTGAAGCTGCTGACGGATGATTCCGGCAACTCCTTCGCGGTGGATGTGTATGCCGGCCGCTCCTCGCTTCTTGCCGAAACCGCGGCGCTCGACGCATTGACCTATCTTGGCGCCGTTTCCTTTTTCCCTGCGGCCGAAGAGGAAGAAGAACGTCAATTCGCTTTGCCGGCGGA
>JBFXBB010000196.1:0-5722 GCA_050183685.1 Amphiplicatus sp. | reverse complement strand
GGGCGTCCTGGCCCGCCCATCGCGACTTCATCGAAGTGATGACGACCTCTTATGCGCATTTTGCGCGGCTTTGCCTGCCGGGCATGCTGGAGCGCGGATGGGGCCGGATCATCCAGGTCTCCTCCGTCGCGGGGCTCGTCCCGGGCGGCCCGGGCCACACGCTTTACGGCGCCTCGAAAGCGTTTCTCGTCTCCTTCACCCAGTCGCTGGCGGCCGAATGCGAGGGGAGAGGGGTCAAGATCTCGGCCGTTTGTCCAGGCTTTACCTATACGGAATTTCACGACGCGAACCAAACGCGCGCAATCGTGTCGCGCCTGCCGAAATTCATGTTCATGACGAGCGAGGCCGTCGTCGAAAGCGCGCTTTTGGCGCTCGAACGCGACAAGACGGTCCATGTCCCCGGTCTCTGGAACAAGTTCGTGGTTCGCCTCGCGCGGAGCTTGCCGCACGGGTCCGTCAAAGCGGTCGCCCGCAAAATCCGTCTCGGCCCTGATAAATAGGACTTGCAAATCGCGCTAAACCGCCTTCTCCGCCCACACCCGGTGCTCCTTGTCGATTTCATAGGCGGCCATCGCGGCGAGAGTCACGATTTCCGGAACGCGGGCGCCGATCTGCGTGATCTGGACCGGCTTTTCGAGGCCGATAAGGATCGGGCCGAGGACCGTCGCGCCGCTGACCTCGCCGAGAAGCTTCGTCGATATCGCCGCCGAGTGGACGCCCGGCGTGATCAGCACATTCGCCTCGCCCGTGAGCCGGGAAAAGGGATAGATTTCGCGATAGCGTTCATTGAGCGCCATTCGCGGCGTCATTTCGCCTTCATATTCGAAATCGACATCGCCGCGTCGGTCGAGGATTTCGACGGCGCCCGACACGCGGCGGGAGTGCGCCGTGTCGGGATTGCCGAAATTCGAATAGGAGACGAAGGCGACCTTCGGCGTCGCGCCTAGATGGCGCGAGGCGTGTGCGACCTGAACGGCGATCTCGGCGAGATCGGAAGAGCTCGGCAACTCGGTGATGCTCGTATCGGCGACAAAGAGCGTGCGCCCGCGATTTAAGATGATCGAGACGCCGACAATGCGCTCGCCCGGCCGCGGATCGAGCGCGAGGCGGATATTTTCAAGCGCCACGTCATAGTGGCGCGTGACGCCTGTCACCATGCCGTCGGCATGGCCGTGAGCGAGCATGCAGGCCGCGTAAACATTGCGGTCGACATTGACGAGGCGCTGCGCGTCGCGCCGGAGATAGCCCTTGCGTTGCAGGCGCTTATAGAGATAGTCCGTATAAAGCTCGTTATTCGGCGCGGTGCGCGAATGGTAGGTTTCGAATTTCGTGTCGGGCGGCAGTCCCGCGTCGGACAGGCGCTCCCGGATATGCTCCTCGCGGCCGATAAGGATCGGCTGGCCGAGCTTTTCCTGTTGAAAGGCGTAGGCCGCGCGGATGACGACTTCCTCCTCGCCCTCGGGGAAGACGATCCGCTTGGGCGCCGCGCGGGCGCGGAGCGAGGAGAAAATCTTTTGCAGGAATGAGGCGGAAGGGTCGGTGCGCGCCGCCAGACTCGCCGCATAGGCGGCGCAATCTGCGACCGGTTTTCGCGCGACGCCGGTCTCGGCCGCCGCTTTTGCGACCGCCGGGGGGATCGTCGAAATGAGCCGCGGGTCGAAAGGCGTCGGGATGATATAGCCGGGCCCATATTTGAGGCGCTTGCCATAGGCGGCGGCGACCTCGTCTGGAACGTCCTCGCGGGCGAGTTTGGCGAGCGCCTCGGCGCAGGCGATCTTCATCTCCTCATTGATCGTTCGCGCGCGCGCGTCGAGCGCGCCGCGGAAAATATAAGGAAAGCCGAGAACGTTGTTCACCTGGTTCGGATAGTCCGACCGGCCGGTGGCGATGATGGCGTCCTTGCGGACTTCCCGTATCTCTTCAGGCAGAATTTCCGGGGTCGGATTGGCCATCGCAAAGATAACGGGGTTTTTCGCCATCGACTTGATCATCTCCTTCGAGACGGCGCCGGCGACGGAAAGGCCGATGCAAACATCCGCGCCGGCCATCGCGTCGGCGAGCGTGCGCTTGTCGGTGTCGACGGCGTGCGCCGAGCGCCACTGATCGGCCGGCTCGTCGCGGTTCTTGTAGATGACGCCCTTGCGCCCGCAGACGAGGACATTGTCATGCGCCGCGCCCATCGCCTTGATGAGCGAAGCGACGGCGAGCGCCGAGGAGCCCGCGCCCGAAACCGCGACCTTGATCTCGCGGATCGACTTTCCCGTGATGTCGAGCGCGTTCAGGAGCCCCGCCGCGGCGATGATCGCGGTTCCGTGCTGGTCGTCATGGAAGACGGGGATGTCCATGAGCTCCTTCAGGCGCTGCTCGATGAGAAAGCTGTTCGGCGCGGCGATGTCTTCCAGATTGACGCCGCCGAAGGCCGGCCCCAAATGTTTCACGCAATCGATGAATTCGTCGGGATCTTTCGTGTCGATCTCAAGGTCGATCGAATCGATGTCGGCGAAGCGTTTAAAAAGGACGGATTTGCCCTCCATCACGGGCTTGGCCGCGAGCGCGCCAAGGTCGCCGAGCCCCAAAATCGCCGTTCCATTCGAGATGACGGCGACCATGTTGCCTTTTGACGTGTAGTCATAGGCGAGGTCGGGATTTTCCGCGATCGCCTTCACGGGAACAGCGACGCCCGGCGAATAGGCGAGCGAAAGGTCGCGCTGCGTCGCCATCGGCTTTGTCGGCGTCACTTCGAGCTTGCCGGGCTTGCCGCGCGCATGGAAGTCGAGCGCTTCCTGGTCGGTGAATTTCGTCGAGTCGTCGTCCATCTGGAGATCCTTGGGGCGTTTCTGGTCGGCGCGGGGCGCAGCATCGCCCGCCCGCCCCCTTAGCTCGCGCCAAGGGCCCGGGCAACGCCGCTTCGCTATGGTTGCAGACCCGCGCCGGGGGGCCTACCTCATAGAAACGCCCGAAGGACCCCGTTCATGTATATACAGACCGAAGACACCCCCAATCCGCAATCGATGAAGTTCGCGCCCGGCCAGCCGATTCTCGGCGCCGGCGCGGCGGGCAGGGATTTTCCGAAGGCCGAGACGGCCGTCGCCTCGCCCCTCGCCGCGGCGCTGTTCGAGGTCGAGGGCGTCGGCGGCGTCTATCTCGGGGCCGATTTCGTGACGGTGACGAAGGAGGAGGGCGTTGAATGGATGCATGTGAAGCCGGCGATCCTCGGCGTCATCGCCGATCATCTCCTCGCCGGGCTTCCGGTTCTTGCCGAGGGCGCCGCGCCCTCAGCGGGGCCCGCGACGAGCCTTGACGAATATGAGGGGGAAGACCGCGAAGTCGTCGAACAGATCATCGATCTCATCGCCACCCGCGTCAGGCCCGCCGTCGCGGCCGACGGGGGCGACATCGTCTTCAAGCATTACGAGCCGCGGACGGGCGTCGTCTTCCTTTCCCTTCATGGCGCGTGCTCGGGCTGCCCGTCTTCGACCATGACCTTGAAGGCCGGCATCGAGAATATGCTGAAGCACTATGTGCCGGAAGTCGTCAAAGTCGAAGCCGTGGCGTAACGCGGCGCCTTTTTTTAAGGCCCGCTCCCATTAACGAACGGAGGCATATCGTGGCAGACAAGGTCTACGCCGTCAGCAAGATTGTCGGCACGTCGAAAAAGTCGATCGAAAACGCTTTCGAGAACGCGGTCGAGACGGCCTCGCACACGCTGAAGAATCTCGATTGGTTCGAGGTCGTCGAGACGCGCGGCTTCATCGAGAACGGCAAGGTCGCTTGGTACCAGGTCGCGCTCGAAATTGGCTTCCGTTACGAGAAGAGTTGAGCGTCAGCCCGGCTCTCAACCGCTCGCCTGTCGAGGCGACGAACAGGTTCGCCAAAACCAGCCCAGATGTTTGCGCCTCGCCGTGCTTGGTATAAACCGCCAGTTGATTCCGCGCAAAATTGAGTGACGCCTCATGTCCGATAAAATGCTCAGCGACGACGCCCTCGACCAGATTTTCAGGTCGGCGCGGACCTACAATTCCTTTGCGCCGAGACCCGTCGCCGAGACCTTGATCCAGGCCGTCTATGAACTCATGAAATGGGGCCCGACCTCGGCCAATTCCAGCCCCGCGCGCTTCGTCTTCGTGACGACGCCCGAGGGCAAAAAGCGGCTTGAGCCGCATCTTTCCGCCGGCAATCGCGAAAAGACCATGAAGGCGCCCTGCTGCGTCATCATCGGCTATGATCTTGAGTTCTATGAAAAGCTGCCGACGCTTTTTCCGCACACGGACGCCCGGAGCTGGTTCGCCGGCAAGGACGAACTGATAAGGGCGACCGCGTTCCGGAACGGAACCTTGCAAGGGGCCTATTTCATGCTCGCCGCGCGCGCGCTGGGGCTCGATTGCGGACCGATGTCGGGCTTCAACAATGCCGGCGTCGATGCGGAATTCTTCAAGGGAACCCCGGTCAAATCGAACTTCCTCTGCAATCTCGGCTATGGGACGCAGGACAATCTCTTTCCGCGCTCGCCGCGGCTCTCCTTCGAGGAGGCTTGCCGGATCGTTTAACGGGCTTGGCGGCCCCGGCAAATCAGGCAAGGCTCGTCTCCTATTGGTCTTTTGGAGGCGGCGATGGCGATTTGGGCGCGTCGGGAAGCGGTCAGGGCGGCCGTCGACCGCGATTATGAGGCCTTCGCCGCGAGTCTTGATCGTCTCCTCAAGCATTATCGGGGACGGTTCGCGCTGATGCGCGCCGGCGCCATCGTCGATATTTTCGGCGATTGGCGCGCCGCCCATCGCGCCGCCAAGGAGCGCTTCGAGGACGGCCTCTATTCCATCCAGGCGATTACCGACGATCCGATCGACGTCACCCAGCTTTGCCAGGCGCTCGATTCGCGAAATGGCTGATCTCTTGCGCGGGCCGCATAATTGCGCGAACGAAGGACGATGCTTGTCCTCGGCCTCGATACGGCGCTGAAATCCTGTTCTGCGGCGCTATTGAGCGACGGCGCGCTTCTTGGCGAGCGCCGCCTCGCCCTGGAGAAGGGCCATGCGGAGCATCTGGCGCCCCTGGTCGCCGCGCTGTTCGAGGAGACGGGCCTTGGCGTCGCCGATCTCGATCGGGTCGGCGTCGTCATCGGCCCCGGCGCCTTTGCGGGCGTGCGCGTCGGCCTCGCCTTCGCGCGGGGCCTTGCGCTCGGAACGGGCCTCAAACCCATCGGCGTGACAAGCCTTGCCGCGCTGGCGGCGAGCGTCGACGCGCCGCTCGCCGCCGCCGTCATCGACGCCCGCCGCGGCCAGGTCTATGCCGGCCTTTACGAGGAGGGCGCGGCGCGTCTTCCGCCTTTTGTCGCAACGCCCGCCGATGCTGCGCAGCGTCTTATCGAGGCGGCCGGCCAGGCCCGGCTGACGCTTGTCGGCGACGGGGCGGCGTTGCTGCCGCCGGCCCCGCAATTCGCGCCGAGCGCGGCGCCCACCGAGATCGACGCCAAATGCGTTGCGCGTCTTGCCGCCGCGGCGCCCGAACCGGCCGCGCCGCCGGCCCCGCTCTATTTGCGCCCGCCCGATGCGAAGCCCGGGGCGAAATCGCTTTTCGAAGGGCTGTTCGAGACGGCTCCGTGAGCCGCTGGCGGGTGCGCGTGGCGGCGGCGGAAGACGCCGACGCGCTCGCCGCTCTCGAGGCGGCGGCCTTCGGCGCGGCGAGTTGGGGGCCGGCGAGCGTCAAGGAGGGCCTTTCAGCCCCG
>JBFXBB010000195.1:0-5742 GCA_050183685.1 Amphiplicatus sp. | reverse complement strand
TTCGACGAAAAGCTGAGGGCGCCGATATAGGCTACAAGCCGGCCGCCGGGAAGCCGAAAAACCGCATCGCGGCGATCTTCTTCCCCGCGTTATTTCCGCCCATATTGCTTGGCGAGCGCGACGACCGCGCCGCTCAGAAGCAGGATGGCGAGGAGATTGGGCAGCGCCATCGACGCGTTCCCGATGTCGCCGAGGCGCCACAGTCCGTCCGTATTCTGAACGAGAGAGCCGAGAAAGATGACGACGACCCAAAGATAACGCGTCGGCAGAGCGGCGCCTTCGCCGAAAAGATAGGTCGTCGCCGTTTCCGCATAATAGGACCAGCCGAGAATGGTCGTGAAGGCGAAGAGAAAAAGCGAGATGGCGACGACCCACTGCCCGCCCGGGATCCCGGCCGCATAAGCCCGGGTCGTGATCGCAGACGCCTCGGCGTCGGTCTGCCAGGCGAAGCGCACGGGGATCGTCAGGTCAGACGTCGCCGCGCGCATCGCTTCGTCCGAAATCTCGACGCCGGATGCGCGGCAGCGTTCAAGGAAGGCCGTCGCCGCGGCGCCGTTCTTGGCGATAACCTCGGCGCGGTTCGGGTTGTAGGCGCTCGGAAACAACGTCTCGGCGCCGCCTTCGGGGGCGGCGGCCGCGGTCTCGGCGATACACGCTTCGGCGGCGACGCGCGCCGGATTGCGCTTGAAGTCGCCCGGGACGGTGAGCAGCACGAGCGCCGTCATGGTGCAAATCACGATCGTGTCGATAAAGACGCCGATCATCGCGATCTCGGCCTGCATCACCGGGTTCGCGGTCTTTGCGGCCGCATGCGCCATCGGCGCCGAGCCCTGCCCCGCTTCATTCGAAAAAAGGCCGCGCGCGACCCCGTAGCGGACCGCCTGAAGCACGCCATAGCCGGCCGCCCCGCCCGCCGCCTGCTCGAAACCGAAGGCGTGCCTAAAAATCATCGCAAAGGCCTCGGGCGCATATTGAATATGCAGGATAATGACGATCAGGGCGCAGACGACATAGAAGGCCGCCATAAAGGGCACGACCTTGCCGGCGACGGAGCCGATCGACTTGATGCCGCCGATGATGACCGCGAAAGTCAACGCCGCCACCACGAGCCCGACCGCCCAATAGGGCAGAACGACGCCGACGGAGCGCGCCGATTCCGCCATCGCGTGCGCGATCGAATTCGATTGAATCATCCCGCCCGTCGTGATCGCGGAAAAGACCGTACCGAGACAAAAAAGAATGGCGAGCCAGCCCCAGGCGCCGCCGAATTTCGACCTGCCTTTGTTGAGCCCGTTCTTGATGTAATACATCGGCCCGCCGTGGACGCGGCCGGTCTTTTCATTGGTCTCGCGATAATTCACCGACAGGCTCGATTCGGCGAAGGCGCAGGCCATGCCGAGCAGCGCCGTCACCCACATCCAGAAAACGGCGCCGGGACCGCCAAGCGTGATCGCGGTCGCAACGCCCGCAAGATTGCCGGTGCCGACCTGGCCGGAGAGCGCGGTCGAGAGCGCCTGCCAGGGCGTGATCGCGCCGTCCGCGCCTTGCGCCTTCCTGCCCGCCCAGGCCTCGCCGATCGCCGGCAGCAAGCGTCGCAGCGGCAGGAAGCCGAGCCGCAGCATGAAATAGAGTCCAACGCTGAGGAGCAGGACGACGAGGAATCCGAGCGGCAGCGCCTGCGCGCCATTCCAGGTCCCTCCCCAGATAAAGCCGCTGACATTGTCGACGACGGCGTAGAAGGCTTCCATCGCTTTCCCCTCCTTGGCCATCATCGCCGGCGATGATCGGCGTCCGGCGTTTCAAATGGCGGCGGAGCTTAGCGGTGTTTTCGGAAGGCGCAAAAGGAAAGCGTTCGCGCCTAGCGCGGTTCAACCGATCTGCGATTCAGTTAAACCGCTCTGGCCTTTTGTTTGACCGCGTTTTCTCACGGAAAACCGGATCCCGCTTTTCCTGAAAACGCTGAGACCAAGCGCGCTATGTATTGCGCGCCTTCCACGCCGCCGCGACAAGGTTGAGAAAGGCTGCGGGCGTTTCGACGCGCTCGACATCCTTGGCGCTCACCGTGACGCCCCACTTCCTCGCGATCGCCTGATAGCGCGGGCGGCGCCAGGCGATCAGGCGCGCAAATCCCCAGCGGATGAAGGCGTCCGGATCGACCTTGTCCTCGGCGACGCCCGCCTCGGCGAGATAATCGCTCCAGACGCCGCGCAAAAACTCTTCATTGTAGTACATCGGCTTCGGATTTTGATCGAAGCGCGCCTTTAGCGCTTCGGCGTGGCGCTCGTCGCCCTCGATATAGACGATGAGGCAGGCGTTGGAGAGCGTCGTCAGAACCGGATCGGCCGGGTCCGCCGGATCGACGACCTCGCAGATCGACCCGCCGCTGTCGCAGATGAAATGTCGATAGCCGTAAATGTCCGACGCCTTTTCAACGAAGAGCGGCGTGTCGAGAAGGGCGCGGATTTCGGCCTCGCGGTGCTGGCGCTGGCGGCGGATATACTCGTCGAAAGGAATGCCGCCCTTGGCCGGATCGCCCGGCTTGCCGAGATAGATCGACAGGGGATCGAGATTGTCGAAGGTGATGTTCGAGGAGATATAGATCGAATCCGAGAGCAAAAGCTCGCGCAGGACCGGGACCTTCATCGCCTCGCGCTTGAAATAGTCGACGATCGCCTCGTCCATATAGCGCGTGCCGATGCGGTAATCGACGGAGTAATGGAACCAGCCCGCCTGCTTCCGGAGCATCGAGGCGATACGCGTCTTGCCGACCCCGGACATGCCGAGCACCGCCAGCGGGCTGTTTGCGTCATAATCGATCATGAAGAACCCGTATCGCGGGCGCGTTATTTTTCAAGCGCCTCGTTGACATAGGCCGCGCGCGCCGCCTGGCGGGCGAACCGCAGCATGATCGCCTTGCGCCGGGCCGCCGCCATCGGCCGGCGCTGCGGCGCCCGCATCACCGCCCCGCCATAGGCGTCGGCGAGGATAAGCCCTTCGCCCGCCGGCAGAAGCCCGCAGGGGAAACCTTTCCCGACCGCGAAATAGAACTCGTCGCAAAAGCCGAGATACTCCTCCCATTTGTCGTCGACGGCGAAATCGGCCTCGCAGGATTTGATCTCGGCGAAGACGAGCCGGCCGTCCGCGCCGAGCCCGGCAAGGTCCGCGCGCCGCCCGTTCGGAAGGCGAAATTCAGGAAGCAAAGCGAGGCCGAGATCGGAAAAAAGCCGGCCGACGCCCCTCGTCAAAGCGAGGGTGACCTCGGGCCGCGCGCCGCTTTCGGGCGGGCAGGCCCAGCCGCGTTCCATGTTCTCCATCCGTTCATGGAAGCGCGAAGCCGGCGCGCCGTCAACTCTGAAACTCCGGGAGGCGCACAATGAGTCCGTCAAGCGCCTCCGTCATCTGGATCTGGCAGGAAAGGCGCGAGGTCTCTTTCGGCTCATAGGCGAAATCGAGCATCGATTCTTCCATCGCCTGCGGCTTGTCGAGCTTGTCGGCCCAAGCCTCGTCCACATAGACATGGCATGTGGCGCAGGCGCAGGCGCCGCCGCAATCGGCGTCGACGCCGGGGATCATGTTCTTGATCGCCGTTTCCATCACCGAGACGCCGGTCTCGGCTTCGACGACATGCTCGGTTCCATTGTGTTCGATATAGATGATCTTCGGCATCGGCTTAAAATAAGCGTCCTCTCCCGCGCCAGCAGTGGTTTAAGCGCCGCGACGCGATCGGCAAGCAATTTTCGGCGAGGGGCGCGCCTTTGCGGCGAAGAGCCGCTTGCCGGCCGGCGCCCGCGCCTTATCTTGGCGCGCCATGTTGAACGCCGCTTTTCATCTCCGAGACGCGGGGGCGACCCTGGCGCTCGGGGGACGCCTCGCGCCGCTCCTCCGCCCGGGCGACGTCGTCGGCCTTTCCGGGCCCCTCGGCGCCGGCAAGACGAGCCTTGCGCGCGGAATCATCGGCGCGCTTTTCCCCGGCGAGGAAGCGCCGAGCCCCACTTTCGCCCTGGTCGAGACCTATGAGGCGGCGGGCCTCGCGCTTTGGCATTTCGACCTCTATCGGCTCGAAAAGGCGGGCGATGTCTTCGAACTCGGGCTCGAAGCGGCCCTTGCCGAGGGCGCGAGCCTGATTGAATGGCCGGAAAGAATTGCCTCGCATATTCCGGACGACGCGCTCTTGATTCGCCTTCGGCCGGAAGGCGGCGGACGACGCGCGATTGCGACAGGCGGCGGCGCGTGGGCGCGCCGGTTTGAGGAGAGCGGCCTCTTGCGCGGCCGGGAATCGAACGACAAGGATTAGATGACGAGCCTTTCCGACATGCGGTGCGCCGAGCGCGCCGAGTTCCTGAAAGAAGCGGGCTGGAGCGCGGCGAACGCCTTTCCCCTCGCCGGCGACGCCTCGACGCGAAGCTATGAGCGCCTCGATCTCGGCGGGCGCCGGGCGCTGCTCATGAACGCGCCGCCGCGGGCCGAGTCGGCGCCCTGCCCGCCGGAGGCCGGCCCCGCCGAGCGGCGCGCGCTCGGCTATAACGCGCGCGCCCGCCTCGCCGGACCCAATCTCAACGCCTTTCTCGCCGTCGCCTCGCGCCTGCGCGCCGCCGGGCTTTCGGCGCCCGCCGTCTATGCGGCCGATCCCGGGCGGGGCTTTGCGCTCATCGAAGATCTCGGCGACGCGCTGTTCGCAAGGGCGATCCCCGCGGACGCCGACGAGGCCGCGCTCTACGCCGCCGCCATCGACGCCCTCCTCGCCGTCAGGAACGCCGCGCCGCCCGCGCCGAATGCCCGCTATGCGATGCTTGCCTATGACCGCACCGCGCTCGAAGCCGAAACGGGCCTTGTCATCGAATGGTATTGGCCCTTCCGCAAGGCCGCCGAGGCGCCGTCTAGCATCGAGGCGGACTATATCGCCGCCTGGGCTCGCGCGTTCGACCAGCTTTCCGCCCCCTCGGCGATCACGCTCCGCGACTATCATGCGGAAAATCTTCTTTGGCTGCCGGAGCGCGCGGGCGCGGCGCGCGTCGGAATCATCGATTTCCAGGACGCGCTTATCGGCTGGCCCGCCTATGATCTCGCCTCGCTGCTCGAAGACGCGCGCCGCGACGTCTCGCCGGCGCTCGCCGAGGCGATGATCGCGCGCTATTGCGCCGGGGCCGCCGAGGCGGGCGCCTTCGACGAAGACGCCTTCCGGCGCGACTACGCCATTCTCGCCGCGCAGCGAAATGCGAAAATCCTCGGCATTTTCGCGCGGCTCGTGCGCCGGGACGGCAAGCCGCGCTATCTCGAATTTCTGCCGCGCGTCGAGGATCATTTCCGGCGCGATCTCAGCCGCGCGCCCTTGGCGCCCGTCCGCGCCTTTTTTGCGAAGCGCTTTACGGAGCTCGGCCTGTGAAAACGGCGCCCGATACGGCGATGGTCCTCGCCGCCGGCCTCGGCACGCGGATGCGGCCGCTGACCGACGACCGCCCGAAACCGCTGATCGAAGTCGCCGGCAAGCCGCTGATCGACCACGCCCTCGACCGCTTCGCCCAGGCCGGCGTCAAGCGCGCCGTCGTCAATGTGCATTTCTTCGCCGATATGATGGAGCGCCATGTCGCCGCGCGCCGCCTTCCCAAAATCTTGATCTCCTGCGAGCGCGATCTTCTTCTCGAAACCGGCGGCGGCCTCAAAAAGGCCGCGCCGCTGCTCGGGCCGGCGCCGGTGTTTTGCACGAATACCGACGCGATCCTCATCGACGAGACGGGATCTGAA
>JBFXBB010000194.1:0-5758 GCA_050183685.1 Amphiplicatus sp. | reverse complement strand
GATGGAGATCGGTGATCTTCAAGCCGACATTCTTGTTGTAGAAGGCGAAAAGGAGCTGATCCTGCGTTTTCGTCATGTGGTAGATCGAGCCGGGATTGGCCGGGTAGAGAATTTCCTGGCGGATCTCGCGCCCGTCATCGGTTTCAATATTGACGGGCAGATAGCCTTCCGGAATCTTCACGCCCGCCGTGCCGTAGCCATAGACGCCCATCGTGCCGAGATGGACGAGGTGGGCGTCGACGCCCGCCTCGACGATCGCGGCGAGGATGTTGTTCGTTGCATTGATGTTGTTCGTGACGGTGTAGCGCTTGTGATAGGAGGATTTCATCGAATAGGGCGCGGCGCGCTGTTCGCCGAAATGGACGATGGCGTCGGGCTTTTCCTCCTCGATGAGGCGAAGAAGCCGCGCATAGTTCTGCGCGACGTCGATAGTGACGAAACGGATCGCGCGGCCCGAGACCTCCTTCCAGGCGGCGAGGCGCACCGAAATCGGCCGGATGGGCGTGAGGCTCTCGACCTCAAGCTCGATATCGATCTTCCGCCGCGACAGATTGTCGACGATGACGACGTCATGGCCGCGATTGGAAAGATGGAGCGCCGTCGGCCAGCCGCAAAACCCGTCCCCGCCGATCACCAGAATCTTCATTGAGTTCTCCGTCTAGGGACGGCGCTCCCCTCGCCGGACCCGTTTGCCTTCAGGGCTTATTAAGAGGCGTGGCGCGGGGGTGGCAAGGGCGGGGGCGGGCGGGGTCAATCGGTCGGGCGGGCCGACTCGGCGCGCGCCGTGGCGTAGCCGATTTAGGCGAAGCGTGGTGGAGCCGAATGGCGTAACTTCGAACCCGCAGGGTTCGCAAGGCCGACTGGCCGCCGCCCGATCAGGACGCCCCATCGGAGCCATGCGCGAAGCGCATTGGCGCGAGATATGTAAAATGGTGGAGCTAGGCGGAATCGAACCGCCGACCTCTTGAATGCCATTCAAGCGCTCTCCCAACTGAGCTATAGCCCCGAAATCTCGAAAAAAGCCCGGCGCGGATGGGCGCGCGAGGGGGCGGACCCTAGCGGCGGCGCGCGCCGCCCGCAAGTCGGTAAATATGGCTAATCCTCGTCGCCTTCCCCGCCCGAGACGATATTGGCGACGTCGTCGTCCTCCTCGTCCTCGTCGAGCAGGGCGTCGTCGTCGTCATCGTCGATATCAACATCGATATCGTCGATATCGCCGAGATCCTCGTCCTCATCGGAGTCGGCCTCGTCGTCGTCGAGGCCCGCCTTGCGTTTCGGCTTGGCGGCCTTTGCTTCCTTGTCGGCGGCGTCGAGCGAAGTCTCGGCGGCGGGCTTGGCCGCTTCGTCTTTTTCCGGGGTCTCATCCTCGCGCCGCGGCTTTCTCGGTTTTAAGAGCGCTTCCGGCGTGAATTCATGCGCGCATTTCGGGCAGTGCGCCGGCTCCTTGTTGAGGTCGTAAAAACGGGCGCCGCATTCGGGGCAGTCGCGCTTGACGCCAAGCTCGGGTTTCGTCACGGGAAGGCCTCGCGGAAGATGTAAAAATCGACAGGGCGTCGGCCCCATTGCCACGGGCGAGGGCGCCTGTCAAAAGGATTGCGGGGCTCCATGACGGGATTCCAAATCATGCGGGCGCGCGGCTCGCCGGCGCTTAAGGGCGAGGCGACGGCGCCGGGCGACAAATCGGTGTCGCATCGCGCGCTGATTTTCGGCGCGATGGCGCAAGGCGAGAGCCTCCTGCGCGGGCTTCTCGAAGGCGACGACGTCCTCAGAACCGCCGCGGCGATGCGCGCGCTCGGGGCGGGCGTCGAACGCGGCCTTCCGCAAGATCCTAGGCAAGAAGGCCCGGTCTGGCGGGTCCTCGGCGGGGAATGGCGCGCGCCTCGGCGCGCGCTCTATTTCGGCAATTCCGGGACCGGTTGCCGGCTCGTCATGGGGGCGGCGGCGGGACGGGGGATCGCCGCCGCCTTCGACGGCGACGAAAGCCTGCGCGGCCGGCCGATGGGGCGCATTATCGAGCCCTTGCGCCGGATGGGCGCAACAGCCGAGAGCCGCGACGGCAAGCTTCCCGTCTCCTTTGAGCCGAGGCGTTTGACGGCGATCGACTACGCGCTGCCGACCCCCTCGGCGCAGATCAAATCGGCCGTGCTTCTCGCCGGGCTCGGCGCTAAGGGCGAGACGATTATCCGCGAGCCCGAGCCTTGCCGCGACCACACCGAGCGCATGTTCGCCGCCTTTGGCGCGAGAATTGATCTCGATACGGACGGCCGGGGACGCGTCATCCGCCTTCGGGGCGGGCAGGGCCTTGAAGCGGCGACGGTCGAGATTCCGGGCGATCCCTCCTCGGCGGCCTTTCTCGTCGCGGCGGCGCTGATCGTTCCGGGCTCGGACATTCTCGTCAGAAATGTCCTCGTCAATCCCTTGCGCGCGGGGTTTTATGAAACCTTGCGCGAAATGGGGGCCGATATCGGCTTCGAGAATGAACGCCTGCAATCGGGCGAACCGGTCGCCGATATCCGCGCCCGCCATTCGGCGCTGAAAGGCGTTTTAGTTCCGCCGTCCCGGGCGCCGTCGATGATCGACGAATATCCCGTGCTCGCGATGCTCGCGGCGTTCGCCGAGGGCGAAACTTATATGGCCGGCGTCGGCGAGCTGCGCGTCAAGGAGAGCGACCGCATCGCCGCGATGGAGGCGGGGCTCGCCGCGAGCGGCGTCAGGACGCAGAGCGGGGCGGATTTCCTGCGCGTCTTCGGGCGCGCCGGGGACGTCGCGGGCGGCGGGACGGTCGCGACGATGCACGACCACCGGATCGCGATGAGCTTCCTCGTCATGGGGCTTGCCGCAAGGGCCCCGGTCGCGATCGACGACGCCTCGATGATCGCGACGAGCTTTCCGAATTTCCTCGCGTCGATGCGGGGGCTCGGGGCGGATATCGGAGACTGACGCGAGGGCCCCGCCGCTTGCAATGCCGGGGCGGAGCGTCCAATGGACCCCGCATGAACAGATCCTTCGTCGTCGCGCTTGACGGGCCTGCGGCCTCCGGCAAGGGGACGCTCGCGCAACTCATCGCGAAGGAATACGGCCTCGCCTATCTCGACACCGGCTCGCTCTATCGCGGCGTCGCTTTTCTCGTCCTGAAGGCGGGCGAGGATCCGGCGGATGAAGCCGCCGCCGCCCGGGCGGCCGAGACCTTTTCCCTTGAGGCGATCGCGGGCGCCGACATCAGGACGCGCGCGGTCGGGGCGGCCGCCTCGAAAGTCGCCTCGATGCCGCGGGTCAGGCGCGCCCTTCTCGACTTTCAGCGCCGTTTCGCGAGCGAGCCCCCGGGCGGCAAGCGCGGCGCGGTGCTCGACGGGCGCGATATCGGCACGGTCGTCTGCCCTGAGGCCGATGTGAAATTCTTTGTCATTGCGAGCCCGGAAGTCCGCGCGCATCGCCGCTTCCTTGAGCTCAGGGCGCAAAAGCCGGGGCTTTCCGAAAAGGAGGTCTTCGACGATCTCGCCGAGCGCGACGCGCGGGACGCGGCCCGCGCCGACGCTCCGATGCGGCAGGCCGAGGACGCGGAGTTGCTTGACACCACTCATTTGACTATAGAAGCGGCCTTCGCGGCCGCGCGCCGCGTCATCGAGGGCGTTTTAAGGCGCTGCGAGGGCTGAGCTGAACCGGCGATTGGCGGTTCAAATCCAAGCCGGACCTTGCGGGCGCTGACCCATTCCCCGCTCATCCCGGCGAAAGCCGGGACCCAGCGCTCCCTTACGCCTAGGTCCCGGCTTTCGCCGGGATGAGCGGTTTTGCAAGCACTAGAACCTTCAAACCAAGGAACCGAACACCCGTGTCGCAAACCCAAAGCCTCAATCCCAGCCGCGAAGATTTCGCGCAAATGCTCGAAGCCTCCCTCGTTGACCGCAAGCAATTCGAGGAAACGGTCGTCACCGGGACCGTCACCGCCATCGAGAAGGACGTCGCGGTTGTCGATGTCGGCCTCAAGACCGAGGGGCGCATCCCGCTGAAGGAATTCGCCCAGCCCGGCAAGCAAGCCGAGCTGCAAGTCGGCGACGCGGTCGAGGTCTATGTCGAGCGCGTCGAGAACGCGAATGGCGAGGCGGTCGTCTCGCGCGACAAGGCCCGCCGCGAAGAGGCCTGGGACCGGCTCGAAAAAATGTTCGAAAGCCAGGAGCGCGTCGAAGGCGTCATCTTCAACCGGGTGAAGGGGGGCTTCACGGTCGATCTCGGCGGCGCCGTCGCCTTCCTGCCGGGCAGCCAGGTCGACATCCGCCCGGTGCGCGACGCCGGCCCCCTGATGAACATTCCCCAGCCCTTCCGCATCCTCAAAATGGACAAGCGCCGCGGCAATATCGTCGTCTCGCGCCGCTCGATCCTCGAAGAGGACCGCGCCGAGCATCGCCAGGAGGTCGTGCGCGAGCTCAATGAGGGCGACGAGCGCGAGGGCGTTGTCAAAAACATCACCGATTACGGCGCCTTCGTCGAGCTGGCGCCGGGCGTCGACGGACTCCTCCACGTCACCGACATGTCGTGGAGCCGGGTCAATCACCCCTCGGAAGTCTTGAATGTGAACGACACGGTGCGGGTGAAGATCATCAAGATCAATCCCGAAACGCACCGGATCTCGCTCGGCATCAAGCAATTGCAGCCGGACCCCTGGGAGGGCGTCGCCGCGAAATATCCGGTCGGCGCGAAATTCACCGGCCGCGTCACCAACATCACCGATTACGGCGCCTTTGTGGAGCTTGAGGACGGCATTGAAGGCCTCGTCCATGTTTCCGAGATGAGCTGGGTCAAAAAGAACGTCCATCCCGGCAAGATCGTCTCGACCTCGCAGCAGGTCGAGGTGATGGTGCTCGAAGTCGACGAGCAAAAGCGCCGCGTCTCGCTCGGCCTGAAGCAGTGCGCCGACAACCCTTGGGAGCATTTCGCCGAGGCGCATCCGATCGGCTCTGTGATCGAGGGCGAGGTCAAGAACATCACCGAATTCGGTCTCTTTGTCGGCCTCACCGAGGAGATGGACGGCATGGTGCATTTGTCCGATCTCGATTGGAGCCGAGCCGGCGAGGAGGCGATCAAGGACTATAAGAAGGGCGACGTCGTCAAAGCCAAGGTGCTCGACGTCGACAGCGAGAAGGAAAGGATTTCTCTCGGGATCAAGCAGGTCGGCTCCGATCCGCTCGATTCGATGGAGGAAATCCGCAAGGGCGCCGACGTCACCTGCACCGTCACCGCGATCGAGTCGGGCGGCGTCGAGGTCCAGGTCGGCGGCGAGGGCGGTCCGAAGGCGTTCATTCGCAAATCGGACCTTTCGAAGGACCGCGCCGAGCAGCGCCCCGAGCGTTTCGCGGTCGGCGACAAGGTCGACGCGCGCGTGACGAGTTTCGATAAGATCTCGCGCCGCATCGGCCTTTCGATCAAGGCGCGCGAAGTCGCGGAAGAAAAGGAAGCGGTCGAGCAATATGGGTCGGCCGATTCCGGCGCCTCGCTTGGGGATATCCTCGGGGCGGCGCTGAAGGAGAAGGACAGGAATTAGGTCGCGCGCTCCCCGCGGCCCATCCTTCGTGACGCCTCGCTTCGCGAGGCTCCTCAGGATGAGGCCCGCTCTCGTTGAAACAAGGGAAAGCCTCAACCTGAGGAGCGGGCCGGAGGCCCGCGTCACGAAGGATGGGCCGCGGGAGCGCCGACATGCCTGAGCTTCCCGAAGTCGAAACGGTGCGCCGCGGGCTCCTTCCGGCAATGGAAGGGGCCCGTTTTG
>JBFXBB010000193.1:0-5784 GCA_050183685.1 Amphiplicatus sp. | reverse complement strand
TATTACGAGAATATCGAAGGCGGTCATGGCGGCGCGGCCAACCAGGGCCAGCTCGCGCGCCGGACCGCGCTCGAATATGTCTATTTCATGCGAATGCTGATGGGACCTGCGCAATAAGGAATGGCCGCTTTGATGCGGCCATTTCTCAAGCGGCAGAGTTTGGTGTCGTTCATACGGCGATTAATCTGAATCTGCGGCCCGTCCTGCGTGACGGCGCTTACGCGCCTCCTCAGGATGATGCAACAAGGCAAAGCCACAACCTGAGGAGCGGCCCCTTAAGGGCCGCGTCACGCAGGACGGGCCGCAGGAGCGCTGATCGAGATTTATTGCTCGCTGCTCAGTGATTCCAAGCTTTCACTTGCTTTTCGGCTTCGGCGCGTTCGACCCCATAGCGCTCCTGGATTTTGCCCACGAGCCTGTCATAGCTGCCCTCGACCCGCGAGAGGTCGTCATCGGTGAGTTTTCCCCATTGCTGTTTCACCGCGCCTTTAAGCTGTTTCCAATTGCCTTGCAGTTGATCGGAATTCATTTGAGATCTCCTTAGAGCGTTCAACGCAATCCGAACACGGGCGCGTGCGCGCCGTTCCCTTTTTTCGGCAATTCATCCTAAACTCGCCGCAAGACAGCGAGCGGGGCGAGCGATGGCTTATTGGTTCAGGATCAAACTGTGGAAACGCGTGTTCCTGGGCCTTGTCCTTGGCGTCATCTTCGGCCTTGTGGTCGCGCGGACGATGGATCCGGCGGCGGCCGAGGCGCTGCTCGCCAAAGTCCGCGTCGTCGGCGACGTCTTCATTCGACTGATCCGAATGATCGTCGTCCCGCTCGTCTTTTTCACGCTCGTCGCCGGGATCTATGCGATGGGCGATCCGAAAAAGCTCGGCACGATCGGCGTCAAGGCGTTCGTCCTCTATCTTTTGACGACCTTCATCGCCAATCTCATCGGCCTCGGCATGGGGACGATTTTTCGCCCCGGCGAGGGCGTCGATCTCGGCGGCGCCGAGCCGCGGCAATTGGGCGAGGCTGAGCCGCTCGGCGAGCGCCTCATGTCGATCATTCCTGAAAACCCCTTCGCGGCGCTCGTTCAGGGCGACATGCTCGCCGTCATCTTCTTTGCGCTGCTGCTCGGCGTCGGCCTCCTGATGGCGCGCGGGGAGGGCGCGGCGGCGGGCCGCTTTTTCGAGGCGGCCTCCGAAGGCGTCCTCAAGATGACGCATCTCATCATGGAGCTTGCGCCTTTCGGCGTCTTCGCGCTCATCGCCTATGTCGCCGGCACGAAGGGGGTCGAGACCTTCACCGCAATCTTCACTCTGACGATCGCCGTTTATCTCGGCTGCGCGTTGCAGATGCTGATCGTCTATGGCGGGCTCGTGCGGATCATTCTACGCCTGCCCTTCGTCAATTATTTCCGCGGTGTTCTCGATGCGATGATGGTCGCCTATTCGACGTCGTCCTCTTCGGCGACGCTGCCGGTCACGATCCGCGTCGTGTCGGAAAATCTCGGCGTCAAGAAATCGGTCGCGGGCTCCGTCCTGCCGCTCGGCGCGACCATCAATATGGACGGCACCTCGCTTTATCTCGGCATCGTCGCGCTCTTTACGGCGCAGGCTTTCGGCTATCAGCTTGAGCCCCAACACTATCTTTTGATCGCGCTCACGGCCGCGCTCGTCTCAATCGGCACGGCGGGCGTTCCGTCGGCCTCTCTTTTCCTCCTCTCGATCGTGCTCGACGTCTTCAATGTGAGCCCGGAGCATACCGCGCTCGTCATCGGCTTTATTTTCCCCTTCGACCGGCTTCTCGACATGATGCGCACCACGACGAATGTGACCGGCGACACCGCGGTCGCGGTCGCGGTCGCCAAATGGGAGGGCGAGCTCGACGAGGCGGTGTTCCGGGGCAGGCCGTCGAGCTGAAGATCGCCGCTTGCTTTCGGGCCGCGCGCCTCCTATACCCCCTCGACTTTCGGGAAATCCGCTTTTCCCGCGTCCGCCGGAACGACCCCCTAGGCGATAGGGACGGGTCCGGGGATGTCCCGCCGCCGGGGTGACGCCCTCGCGGCGGCGTTTGCGCTTTGTGCGCTTTCGCGCACGGGCGGCATTGTGCGCTTTCGCGCACGGGCGGCATTGTGCGCTTTCGCGCACGGGCGGCATTGTGCGCTTTCGCGCACGGGCGGCATTGTGCGCTTTCGCGCACGGGCGGCATTTGCCGCCGTTCGGGGCTTATGCCTTCATCGCCGGCGGGGCGGCGGCGGATGGCGTTAGAGAGGACTTTGAGAAGGCTGATGTTTGAAAGCCTGAGTGATCGCCTCGGCTCCATCTTCGAGAAGCTCCGCGGGCGCGGGGCGCTCGAAGAAAAGGACGTCAATGAAGCGCTGCGCGAAGTGCGCGTCGCGCTGCTCGAAGCCGATGTCGCGCTCCCCGTCGCGAAATCCTTCATCGACAAGGTGAGGGAACGCGCCGTCGGCGCGGAGGTCTTGCGCTCGGTGACGCCGGGCCAGCAGGTCGTCAAGATCGTGCATGACGCGCTTGTCGACATGCTCGGCGGCGAGGCTGAGGACGCCGCGCTCGATCTCGCCATGTCCCCGCCCGCGCCGATCCTGATGGTCGGCCTTCAGGGCTCGGGCAAGACGACGACCACTGCGAAAATCGCGATGCGGCTCGAAAAGCGCGAGAAGAAGCGCGTGCTCATGGCCTCGCTCGACACGCGACGGCCCGCCGCGCAGGAGCAGCTCAAGATCCTCGGCGAGCAGACGGGGGTGAAGACCCTGCCGATCGTCGCCGGCCAGACGCCGCTCGACATCGCGCGCCGCGCGATGGAGGCGGCAAAGCTCGGCGGGTTCGACGTCGTCATGCTCGACACCGCCGGCCGGCTCTCGATCGACGAGCAATTGATGGCGGAGGTCGCCGAGATTCACGCGCTCGCCCGCCCGATCGAGACGCTCCTCGTCGTCGACGCCTTGACCGGCCAGGACGCCGTCAACACCGCGGATAAATTCAAGGCGCGGCTTCCGGTGACGGGCGTCGTCCTGACGCGGATCGACGGCGACGCGCGCGGCGGCGCGGCGCTTTCGATGCGCGCGGTCACCGGCGCGCCGATCAAATTCATCGGCGTCGGCGAGAAGCTCGACGCGCTCGACGCCTTCGATCCGAAGCGCATGGCGGGCCGCATTCTCGGCATGGGCGACATCGTCTCGCTCGTTGAAAAGGCGGCCGAGGATCTCGATGTCGAGAAGGCCAAGCGCCAGGCCAAGAAGATGGCGAAGGGCGAGTTCGACCTCGACGACCTCGCCGAGCAGTTCCGTCAGATGCGCAAGATGGGCGGCATGGGCGCGATCCTCGGCCTGATGCCCGGGATGGGCAAGGCCAAGAAGATGCTCGACGCGGCGGGCGGCCTCGACAATAAGGAAATCGTTCGCCAGGAAGCGATCATCTCCTCGATGACCAGGGCCGAGCGCAAAAAGCCCGCGCTCCTCAACGCCTCGCGCAAGAAGCGCGTTGCGGCGGGCTCGGGGACCTCGGTGCAAGAGATCAACAAGCTCCTCAAAGCCCATCGCCAGA
This sequence comes from Amphiplicatus sp., assembly GCA_050183685.1. Classification (GTDB taxonomy): domain Bacteria; phylum Pseudomonadota; class Alphaproteobacteria; order Caulobacterales; family Parvularculaceae; genus Amphiplicatus. Next base: position 2,230 of record JBFXBB010000193.1, on the reverse strand, counting down.
TGGCCGACATGATGAAGAAGCTCGGCAAGGGCGGCATGAAGGGCATGGCTGAGCGGTTTGCGGCTTTGGGCGGCGGTCCTGGCGGGTTTCCGGGCGGGCCGGCGCCGGCGGGCGCGCCGAAGAACGCTCCGTCCCCGGACGAGGTTGATTTCGATGCGATCGAGCGGGCGCTCGCCGGACGCGGCGCGATGCCGCCCGGCATGGGCGGCCTGCCTGGTATTAAAAAGAAGTAGCAAGGAATTTTCGGCGGAAAGGAAGAAGAAATGTCACTCAAGATCAGGCTCGCGCGGGGCGGGGCAAAAAAGCGGCCCCATTACTCGATCGTCGTCGCGGATGTAAAATCCCCGCGCGACGGCCGGTTCATCGAAAAGCTCGGCACGTTCGATCCTCTCCTCAAAAAGGACGACCCCAAGCGCGTTCAGTACAAGGAAGACCGGGTGAAGCATTGGCTGTCGGTCGGCGCGCAGCCGACGGACCGCGTCGCGCGGTTCCTCGCCGCGAACGGCCTTGCGAAATGGGAGCGCGGAAACAATCCGAAAAAAGCCGAGCCCGGCGAGAAGGCCAAAGAGCGCGCGGCGGCGCGGGAGGAAAAGGCCGCCGCCGCTCAAGCGGCCGCCGAAGCGCCCAAGGAAGAAGCCCCCGCCGCCGAATAGGGGTCTGGAGGAACTCAAGTCGTTCCCCGCTGTTTCTCGAAACAGAGCTGTTATGGGAATGATTATGAGAACGCTTTCATCCTTGTTCGCCCTTCTCGCGCTTTCGAGCGCCATCGGCGGCTGCGCGGTGCTCGCCGGCGCGGGCGCCGGCTATGTCGCGCATGACGAGGCGACGGAAGGCGACGGCAATTTCGACCCCCTCGAAGACGTTCGGGGCAAGGGCGACGGCAAAAACTGACTGGCAAACCGGAAATTGACCATCGCGGGGAGCGGATGTCCGAGTTTCACGGGCGGGGCGTAAGTCTCAGCACTTTGCCGACCGGCGCGCCGTTCCGGTCTTCGGTCGTCACATAGATCGCGCCGTCGGCGCCGACTCTGACGTCGCGCACGCGCTCCCCAATCAGATAGCGCTCCTCGCCGATTTCCTTTCCGTCCGTGTCAAGATCGATGCGGTGAAGCGCTTTCGCGGCGAGGGCCCCGACGAGAAGGTCGCCGTCCCATTCGGGCGGGAAGAGGTCGCCGCGATAAATCGCCAGCCCGGAGACGCCGATCGACGGCGTCCAATATTTTATTGGCTGCTTCGTGCCCGCATATTCTGTAAACGGTGTAATCCGCGCGCCGCTATAGTCGATCCCGTAGGTTGCGAGCGGCCAGCCGTAATTCGCGCCCTTTTCGATCATGTTGATCTCGTCGCCGCCGCGGGGTCCGTGCTCATTTTCCCAGAGAACGCCGCGCGCCTCGTCGAAGGCTAGGCCTTGCGGATTTCTGTGGCCCTTTGACCAGAGTTCAGGGAGCGCGTCGTCGTCGAAATCTGAGGCGAAATCGGGATTGCCGTCGGGGATCGACCCGTCGGGATTGAGGCGGATGACGGCGCCGAAACTCGTCGACATCGCTTGCGCGCGCTCCTTGTAGCGCGAGCCCTCGCCGATCGTCGCAAAGAGCTTGCCCTCGGGGCCGAAGGCGAGTTTGCCGCCGAAATGCAGGCTCGTGTCTTTCAAGGGCTTCGCCTCATAGATGACTTCGAGATCATGGAGCGCCGCGCCGTCGAACGTGGCGCGCGCGATCCGTGTCGCATTGGCCTTCGCGGTTCCATGCGCATAGGAGAGATAGAGCCGGCGGCTGTCGGCGAAATCGGGCGCCGGCAGGACCTCGAAGAGTCCGCCTTGAGCCTCGGCATGGACCTCGGGAACGCCTTCGACCGACGTCTCGACAAGCGCGCCGTCGCGGATGATCCGTAGGCGTCCAGGGCGCTCCGTCACCAGAATGTCGCCCTCCGGAAGAAAAGCGATCGACCACGGATTGACGAGTCCCTCGGCGATCGTTTCGATATCGAGCGCGAGGGCGCCCTCGGGCGCGGGCTCGGCCAGCGTTGTTTGCAATGCGGCGTTTCCGTCGCCCTTATTCTCGCCGCCGGCGTCCGAACAGGCCGGGGCGAGCGTGACGAGCAGCGCGCCAGCAAAAAGGCGGAACGAGCAGGTCATGGGCGATGCGTCCTTCTATGGAGCCCGGGAGGAGGTAAGTACGTCGAGGACTCGACGTCAATGCTCGCATTATGACATAGTAGGGAGCATGATTCT
>JBFXBB010000192.1:0-5791 GCA_050183685.1 Amphiplicatus sp. | reverse complement strand
CGATTATTTAGGCCTTTTGCGGCTTGACGGCCGGGGTTTCGTCGTTCTCGGCGCGGGCCCCGGAATCGGCGGCGAGACGTGCAAGGCCTTAGCCCAGGCGGGCGGGCGCGTTTTATTCGTCGACCAATCGCTTGACGCGGCCAAGACTGCGGCTGCGGCTGTGGACGGCGCCGGCATGGCGGCGGACGTCACAAAGCGCGCCGACATGGAGCGCGTATTCGCCAAGGCGCAAGAACTCTTCGGCGACGCCTTTTACGGCGCAGTCAATGTCGTTGGCTTTTCCCTGAAGGGAAAAATTGACGAGCTTGATGATCAGACATTCGACCGGCAATATGATCTCGTTCTGCGCCATGCGTGGCTGACAGCTTCCATCGCCGGGCCGATGCTCGCCCGCAATGGCGGCGGGTCAATCATTTTCGTCGGATCGCTGGGGGGCTTTGCCTATCATCCCAATGTCGCGCTCTATTGCGCAGCGAAGGGGGCGCTGAATTCTCTGGCCAAAATGTCCGCGGTGGAATTCGCGCCGTCAGGAGTCCGCATCAATGTGGTTGCGCCGGGCCGCATCAAGTCCTCCGGCGTCAGCCGTCCGTCGGAGGAAGACTGGCGCAAGATCGAGGCGAGCATTCCGATGAAGCATGCCGGCGAACCGAAAGACGTCGCGGCCGCAATTCTATTTCTGGCGTCGGATATGTCCGCCTATGTCACGGGCGAAATCTTGATGGTGGACGGCGGCATGGTCAAAGTCAGCCCTGAAACCAGATTCGCGTAATCGGCGGGCGTTGGCGCAGGCCCCGTTCTTGCGGAAAATGTTTTTGCGGAAAATCGGCTCCGGGCGCGGCGTAATCCGCCGCGATTAAGACGCTTGACGCGCTTAGCGCTGTCGCCGACTGTTCCCGGCGCAAGCGGGAAAGGAATGCGATTTGGCCCAAGTTCTAAAGGGGGTGTTGGCTCCCGTGATTACGCCCTTCGACGCCGATTTGCGGCCGAATGCGGAGGCTTGGATCGCGCATTGCCGATGGCTCCTGTCGCAGGATTGCGGGCTTGCTGTCTTTGGCACCACTTCGGAAGGCAATTCGATCTCGACGCCCGAGAAATGCGCGCTTCTCGAAGCGGCTGCGGAATCAGGGCTTGAAACGGCCCGAATGATGCCGGGCGTCGGGGCTTGCTCAATTCCTGAAACCGTCGAACTGACGAAAGCCGCCATCGAGATCGGCGCGTCGGGCGTGCTCATGCTGCCGCCCTTCTACTATAAAGCCGCCACCGAAGACGGCCTTTTCGCCTTTTTCTCGGAGGTCATTGAGCGGGTCGGCGACGAGCGCCTCAAGATATATCTTTATCACATTCCGCAAGTCTCGGGCGTGCCGATCTCGCTAGCGCTCGCCGAACGCTTGTTGAAGGCCTATCCGATCACGATTGCGGGCGCAAAAGATTCATCTGGAGATTGGCCGAACACAAAAGCGATGATCGACATGGGCGATAATTTCGATGTTTTCGCCGGCTCCGAAATATTCTTGCTAGAGACGATGCGCGCCGGGGGCGTCGGCTGCATAGGTGCGACGACGAACATCACCCCAGCGGCGATTTACGACGTCTATGCGAACTGGCGGGCTGAAGACGCCGACGATCGGCAAGCGAGAATCACCGCTTTTCGAAAGGCGCTCGACGTTTTTCCGATGATACCGATGCTGAAGGCGGCCATCGGGCTTTTTAATAATGACTCCGACTGGTTCCGGGTGCGCCCGCCGCTTGTCGCGCTCAGTGAGGCCGATCAAAATCTTCTGCGCGCGACGCTTAGGCGATACGAGATTTGGACTCCCGAGTAGGATTAGCGCGCCGGGCAAAAATGGTCTTTCGGCGCGCAGGATGAGGTCCGGCTTTTTGGGCCGCCTTCGCGCCGCTCATCATAGATGAGTCTGCCCTATAAAAAATTAAGACGAAGCAACAGCTAAAGCCCACAGGCGGCTCCGGACGATTTTTGTGGGCGATTTTGCTGAAACGCCGGTGCTATAATCCCGCCTCCGAGAAAGGCGTGCGCGGATGTCAAATATATTGGACGCCTTTTTGAAGAATAAGGCCGCAATAAGAAGGCGCCTTGGCCGTTTTTGCGCTAGCGCGGACGATATCGACGATATTCTCCATGAGGCGTTTCTTCGGGGATTTGCGGCGGAAACTAAGGCGACGATCAGTGAGCCAAAGGCTTATTTATTCCAAATCGCGAGAAACATCGCCTTGGACAGGCTGCGAAAAAATGCGCTCGCGCCCATCGAGTCACTGGAGGATTCGGGGGGCTCATCGCTCATATTAGATGAAGAGCAAGTTTCGGCCGACGAATGGCTTGAAGGGCGGCAAAAGTTGATGCTGTTCACCGAGGCCGTCGCGCATTTGCCCCCGCAATGTCGAAAAGCGTTCCTGATGCGTCATATAGAGGGGTGCAGTTATAGACAGATCGCCAACCGGATGGATATTAGCGTCAGCGCCGTTGAGAAGCATGTGACGTCGGGCCTGGTGAAGTGCGACGCTTACTTGCGCTCGCATGGCTATAAGCCGTCTGATTTCGGGGCGGCCTCCAGAGGCCGGCCGGCCTCGGCGAAGGCCCGCGCGCAGAAGGAGGGCTGCAACAGCAAGACGGGTAAAAGCGACGAGTAAAGATGAATAGATTTGACGATAATGTGGTTATGTTGCCGGGCGCCGAAGAGCTTCGGACGGAGGCTGCGGCGTGGATAACCGTGCTGGGCCGCGAGCATGTTTCCGGTGAGGATTTGATCGCCTTCAGGGCGTGGCTCGCCAAAAGCGATCAGCATCAGACGGCCTTTGAGTCATTGTCGACAGTGTGCGCTGATTTGCCGATTCTGAGAGAGCTGGATGATATCGCCGAGGCGACGCTCGCTAATTTCCCTGCCGAAACGTTCGTCGGCCGTCGTCGAGCGGTCATGGCGGCGGCGGCGTCCTTGGCGGCGTTTGTCGTTGCGGGCGGTGTTTATTTCGCACGGAAGGCGAGCAATCAAACTCAAAACGTCGAACTCGCGACGGACGTCGGGGAGCAGCAAACTTACGAATTGTCGGATGGATCAGCTATTCTGCTCAACACCGACAGCCGGGCGGAAGTCGAATTCACCCCGTCGAAACGAGTGGTTCGGCTAACGCGCGGCGAGGCGCATTTCAAAGTGGCCAAAGACGCGGATCGGCCATTTTCGGTTTATGCGGCTGACGGCATCGTCACCGCTGTTGGCACGGCGTTCGCCGTGCGTCTGCGCGAACACAATGCGGTTGAGGTGACGGTAGAGGAAGGACGCGTCGCGCTTGCGAGCAATCGTGAGAGCGCAATTAATAATAACTCGTCGCCGGAAGGCGCCTCGGATGAAGCGGGGGGGAGAGCGAATGGACATCGAGAGCTGGCCCAGCTTAGCGCTGGCCAAAGCACAGTTTTTGAAGATCGCGTTGAAAATATCGAACAAATGGCTGCTCCGGCGATTAAGCGGAAGCTTGCCTGGCGTCAGGGCTTTCTTGCCTATTCGGGCGAGCCCCTGTCTGAAGTGATCGCGGATGTCAGCCGGTACACCAATGTAAAAATCGAGGTCTCCGATCCCGATCTGCTTCAGCGGCGTGTGGCTGGCTACTTTCAGATCGGAAATGTCGAAGCCTCGATCGATTCTCTGGCGTCGAGCTTTGATTTAAGCGTCGAGCATATCGGCATAGATCATATTCGCCTGTCTGACGCTTTGTGAGGCGGACTCCGCGGCAAGCGCGATCGCCTATTTACGTCCCGTCGCTCAGTTGACGCTGCATTTTTCATGGCGCCATGAAAATATATCAAAGACGTACTGAGGGTTCTATCTATGCGTTCGTCTTATTTGCAAGGCCGCTGGTATGACGTTGAAAGACGTACCGGCCAAGCGGCTAGCGAATAGGGAGAGGAAAAGGCTGAAGCAAGCCTTGGCCATAAGCGCGCTTCTATGCGCATGGCTATCGCTTATGTCGACCGTCGCTGCGCGGGGGGATGAAAAATACGAGTTTCGTATTCGCGAGGATACGCTTGGCTCGGCCCTTGATGCGATCGTCAGACAAACGAATCTAGTCGTCCTCTATCCTTATGAGCTTGCTGATAAGACAGGAATAAATCCTGTCTTTGGCCGGTATACCGTGCGCGAAGCGCTCGCGATATTGCTTCGCGGCACGAAATTTTCGGGCGGCCTTACCGAGAGCGGGACGATGTTTGTCGCATTGTCCGGCGACAGCAAGGCAACGGACCGGGAGGACCAGGTGGCGGGCGGAAAAATTAAGAACGGGCTATTAGCGAGCGCGGCGGCGTTTTTGATGCCGACGGCGGGGCACGCCGCGCAGGACGTGGCGGAGGCGGATGCGGCGCGCGAGGAAATCATCGTGACTGCCCGCCGCAAGGAGGAGAACCTTCAGGAGGTTCCGGTGGCGGTCACCGCGCTGAACCAGGACGCGCTCGATAGGCTCGTCGTCAACACCCTGGACGATCTCAACAAGCTCGCGCCGGGGCTTCAACTTGGCGGATGCATCGGTCGCACAAACTGCGGGCCCAATATTCGCGCGCAAGGCTCTAGCGTCGCCGCGGGCACGACGTCTGTCGTTTCCTATTTCGCCGAGGTCCCCAATTTCCAGACCTCGTTCTTCGATCTGGAGAGTATTCAGGTTCTAAAAGGCCCGCAGGGCACGCTCTTTGGCGAGACGGCGACAGGCGGAGCCATTCTCTACACGCCGCGTAAGCCGACCAACGAATTCAGCGCCCACCTCGGCGCGCAGCTTGGTAATTATGACTTCAAGCAGTTCGACGCCGCGATCGGCGGCCCGATTATTGACGACAAGCTGATGGTCCGCGTAGCGGGCCGCTGGCGCAAGCGCGACGGCGTGACCACCGCCTTCTTCAGCGACGGCTCGGCGCCCCAGCATATCGATGACGTAGATGAAGCGCAGTGGCGCGCCTCCATCGTCTGGAAGCCGACTGACAGCATTGAGAATTACACGATCTACGCCGGCAGCCATTACAGCCGCAGAGGCACGTCTCACATTCTGGCCTATGTCGATCCGCGGTTCATGCCGGTATCACGACGCAACCAAATACCCGCGTCGAACGCACAGCTGGCGGCGGCCTATGAACTTTACACAGGCTCGCCGCCGCCGGCGGGGATGAGCTGGACTCAGATCGCACAGGCGGCGCTGCTGCGTCAGAACGCAGCCGGTCCGCGAACCGTATTCGCCAATTACGACCTCTCGACGTCGGGAAATTTCAATGGCGTCGTCAATCAAACCCGCTGGGACATTCTCGACAATCTGACCTTCCGGAACATATTCGGCCTTTTCTGGTCGAAGACGCCGGGGTCCAACACCACCGGCTCCAATTATGACGGCCTAGACGCGCCCATCTTCGAGTCGCGCGGCGTTGTCCTGCCCGGATCAACTTCGCCAAATACAAACTGGGGCAGGCTCGGCGGATGGCCGAGCCGCGACTGGAGCGAAGAGGCCCAATTGCTCGGCACGCTCTTCGATGGACGCATCGACTGGCAGGGCGGCTTTTACTATCGCGTCACCGCTTCGCGCGACTATGAAACCGCCACCGGAAACGTCGTCTTCGCCGCGTTCTCCGGCGATCCTGCGCCTGTCTCTTTCTGCGATGAGGCCGGGGTCGCCTCGCCCTGCTCGCGCGCCCGGCGGAACGAAGGCAAGAACTATGCGGTTTATGGCCAGGCGACCTTCGCCGTCACCGAAGAGTTCAATCTGACGGGCGGCTTCCGGCATACCTGGGATACGACCACGGCCTTTGAGG
>JBFXBB010000191.1:0-5795 GCA_050183685.1 Amphiplicatus sp. | reverse complement strand
TTCTCGGCGAGGAGCAGTCTGGCCATGTCAAAGAAGTCGGCGTCGAACTCTACCAGCATATGCTCGAGGAGGCGGTCGCGGAACTCAGGCAGGGCGAAAGGGCGGGCGAGGATCAATGGTCGCCCCAGATCAATATCGGCGCCGCGGTGCTGATCCCGGAAGAGTATGTGGCGGATTTGAATGTCCGCATGGCGCTCTACCGCCGGCTCGGCGGCCTCTCGGAGGATCGCGATATCCAAGGCTTCGCCGCCGAGCTTGTCGACCGTTTCGGGCCCTTGCCCGCCGAAGTCGAGCATCTTCTCGAAATCGTCGCCATCAAGGGGCTGTGCCGGCGCGCCGGCGTCGCGAAGGTCGATGCGGGTCCGAAGGGCGCGGTCATTTCATTCCGCAACGACATGTTCGCCAATCCGGCGGGGCTCGTCGCGTTCATCTCGTCTTCGCCGCAGGACGTGAAGCTGCGGCCGGATCAAAAGCTCGTCTTCCGCCAGGAATGGCCGGGCGAGAAAGCGCGGCTTAAAGGGACGCGGCGGGTCCTGCAATTGCTTGAGGAGATCGCGTCGGAGGGCGCCCCGGCGAAGCGGGCGACGGCTTGACGGATTGCGGCGCCCGGAAGGGCGTCGCGAAACGGCGGGTTCGTGGCGATAAGAGTTCTTATGGGCATTAGAGCGCCGGGCGATTGATACGAATCAGAGCCCCGCGGCCCATCCTTCGAGACGGCGCTTCGCGCGCCTCCTCAGGATGAGGCCCGTATTATTGTAAAAGGGGAAAGCCTCATCCTGAGGAGCGCCGAAGGCGCGTCACGAAGGATGGGCCGCGGGAACGCCGATAGAGAGTCGTCGCCGCGCTTCACCGTTCCGCCGTCCTCGGCGTCGCCGAATTGAGCTTCAGGAGAACCGCCGCGATCGCCTCCTCGACGCAGACCCCGGAAAGGCGCTCGACCGCCGCCGTCGCCGCCGCGACCGCGAAGAGCTTCTGCGACCCGCGCGCGCGAAACATCGTATTGGCGATCGTTCCTTCGATGCGCCGCGCGGCGCGGGTCGCATCCTGCGGCGTCGTCGCGCTCATCAGCGCAACGAAGGTGTCGCCCGTGAGCCGTCCGACGCAATCCTCCGCCCGCGTCACCCGGTTGACGAGGCGCGCGGCCTCCGTGAGCAGGCGCGCGCCGCCTTCCGCGCCCTCCGGCGCCAGGGAGAGGAGGCGAAGCCCGACAAGCGAGATCGGCCGTCCCGTGTGTTCGGCGCGCGCAAAAAGCCGCTCTGCGTGCTGATGAAAGAATTGCGGCGTGAAGGCCCCCGAAAGTCTGTCGCGAACGCCCTCGCCCGCGCAGGCCGACAAGAAACGCCGCATTGCGGCGATGAGACGCGCCCGGCGCGTCGCCGCGATGATGCGTCCGGGAAGGTCATCGCTGAGATGATCGGCGCAGAGCGTTTCGGCGCCCCAATTGCGCGCCATCCGCGCGCGCGCGCGCTCATCGGCGCCGACGAGGATGACGGGAAGGTCGCAAAATTTCCGGTGCCGCCGCATCGAGCGGGCAAGGCCGATCAGCGGGTCGCCGTCGGCCTTGGCGAGAAAGACGGCGCAGTCAAACGCGTCCGTCTCCAGCGCCCGGATGACCTGGCCGGCGGAAAAGACGCCGGCGCGATCCGCCGAAATTTTCTCGGCGATCGACAGCGCGGCGAGGGCGGACGGCCCGGCCGCCCCGGCGACGAGGACGACCGCGCCCGATGTCGGCGCTTCGATCGGCGGGAATTCGGAAAGGCGCGTCGAGGCGGCGATGGTTTTAAGACGCTCGCCCGTCTCTTCGGCGATATTCCGCAGGCGCAGCCGCTGGCGACAGGCCTCGATCGCCGGCTTGAGATCGTCTTCGACAAGGACGAGCTCGCCGGAGCGCCGTAAATAGGCGCGCTCGGCCGCTGTGAGCCGGGACGAGCCGAGATAAAGAAGGCTGCATTCGGGCGCCTTGCGGCGCGTCGCGGCGGCGAGGCGCTGGGCGGCCTGCGTCGAGAGCCGCGCGCGAAAATCGATGACCGCGAGATCGGCCGGGCCCGCCCCGGATCCGTCGAAAAGGAGATAGTCCGCCTCGGCGAATTGCGGCGCGGCTGTCTTGACGGCGCCCTCGTCCGGCGACAGCCAGGCGATGCGCGCGCGCGGTTTCTTGTTCTGATCGTTATGCATCCCCGCGCTTTCTCTCGTGGCGCGAAGGATGTCCTGAAATCCTACTGCGACGCCCCGCCCCCGGCGACATTGTTCAATTTGCGGGCCGATTTTCCTTTTTCGCCGGTGAGTTGCCGATGGTCTTTGAGGCTCGCTGAAGCGGCGATGAGGGCGGGCTCGGCGAGGCAGACATCCGGCGAGCCCGCTTCCGGAAAAAGGCCCGACGCGGCGCGCTCTCGATAGCATGGAAGGGCGGCGAGGAATTCCTGCGGTTTATTGTGCGGGCCGGCCTCCCGGTAAAGATGCGCCGTTGAAACGCCGACATAACGCCAGTGCCAGGGCTCGAAACTGTCCGCTCCCGGAAGATAATCATTGCCCGGCGGATAGGAAAGAATAAAGCCGAAACGGAACGAGTTCTCCTCGAAACACTGATAGGAGGCGTCGCTGACCCGCATGAACCGCCCGTTGACGTCGATATCGGCGGCGAGGCCGAGCTGGTGCTCCGACATGCCGGGGGGCGTCACGGTGCCTTTGGCGCCGATGCGCTCATAGAGCTCTTTCTGGGTCGCATAGGCGCGATAGCCCGACCGCAGGGTAAGACGCTCGCCCGCCTCGGAATGGCACAGGGAAAGAAGTTGGGCGAGACGGGCCGGCAGATTGGCCTCGCGCGGATCGGCGCCGGGATCGGAGGCGCGGCGCAGCTTCATCTCGTCGATCTCTTCGTTCTTGCTGAGGGGGACCGAGAAGTCGGACGCGGGGACAAGGTCGGTCGGCGCGTAGCTCGCCGGCAGCACGAAATGCTGGGAGACCGGCCGGTCGACATCGAGACGCCGGTCGCGCTGGCGGTTGGCGGCGTAACGCTGCGCCCCGAAGGCGTCGCGGAAAAGCGAGCGCATATGCTCATAGAGCGCCTGGGCCTCGGTCGCGCGGCCCTGCTTTTCGTAAACGCCGGCGAGCAGCTTGATGTAGAGGCTGAGATCGGGGCTGTTTGCGCCCTTCACCTTTTCCTGCGCATGGAACGCTTCAAGATAAAGCGCCTCGGCGTCGGCGAGCCGGCCCATCGTCGCATAGATTGGACCGAGCATGAGCGCGACTTGCACCGTTGACTGATGATCGGCGCCAAGGAGCGTTTTGCGAATGTCATAGGCGGCCGACAAAAGCCCGGCGGAGGCGTAAAGCCCATCCTCGCCCATCGCGTAAAAGGCGCCGAGCGCGGCCATCTGCGCGGCGCTTGCGAGCCGGCCTTCGCGCCCGCCCGGGAAAAGGTCGCCGCCGCCGGTCGGCTTTAAGGATTCGGCGAAAAGATCGCCGGCCGCGCGAATGCGCCCGGCGTAAAAAGATTCGAGCGTGTCGGCGGCTTCGAGCCCGCCTTTCGCGGATTCGTCCCGCGACAATTCAAGAAAAGTCGAATAAATCGCGACGGCCTTGTCGAGTTCGCGGGCGAGGATATGGGCTTGGGCGAGATGATCCTCCATCTCGGCCTTGCGGCGCTCGGCGAGCGATTGCGACCATTCGGAAGAGAGCGCCTGCTCCATCAGCGCCGCGCCGCGTGAATAGTTGCGCGCCTTGATCTCGACACGGGCGAGATCGGCTTTCAGCGGCGCGAGACTCTCTTCGTCAGCGCCCGCCTCGCGGCGCATCACGAGCACCCGCTCGCCATAGGGGACGGCCCGCTTCGCCGCGCCGGAGCCTGAAAGCGCTTCGAACCGGCTCATGGCGGCGTCGGCGTCGACCCGCACGATCACATTGAACCAGGCGGCGTAGGCGGCTGCGAGCGTTAAAAACGCCGCGGCGAACATTCTGTGCGGCGGCAAGGACATCGCCCGCGGCCTTCCCCTCGACAACACAAAGCCCCGCTGCGGAGCGTAGCATTACGGGACGCCGGAATCGAGCCGTCCGGCCGATCTTTCCCCGGGGTGAAAGCTGTGCGGCGCGCCAAAAGGCGCGTCCGGAGCGCACTTTCTGCGCGGACTACCCCTCGGGTCGATCTTTGGTTAAGCTGAAGCCCTTGGGGATGTCTGTCGCGAGGGGTTCGGTCATGGCATATGGGGTCAAACGGGGCGTCAAGGCGCCCGGAGAATTCTCGGCCGTCGATATTTTCGGTCTGTCGATCGCCGGGGCGGCCGGCATCGTCGCCGCGCTCGTCACCGACTATCAGCAAAAAGGCGAGGCGTCGGCGCTTTACACGATTAATCAGTGGGTAGTGGCGCTGGCGCGGATGGCCGGCCTTGGCGACATCCCGCTCTGGCTCGTTATTGTCGGTCTTGTCGTGATCGGCGCGGGCTCCATCTTTTATTTTCAGCCGATCACGAGACAGGGCGCTTTCGCGCAAGGCTTCGGGCTCTTTGCCGTCATGATGACGGCGGTGCCCGCCCAGCTCGGCGGCGCTTTGCAGCCGCATAACGCGCTTGAAGATCTCGACTTGGCGGCGGCGTCCGGCGTCCTCGAAGCGAAGATTCACAATGCGTCGGCGATCGCGCCGGCTTTCTCCAAGGCCGCCGCGCGGCCCGGCGAGGCGCGCGTCTATACCGTGCAGGCGACGCGCGGCGCGGCGAAATATGACGTGCGCCTGACCATCGCTTTCCCGAAAGGCGTTCCCGACGATATCGATACGATGATCCGTCAGGGCGCGGTGCGCGGGCGTCTGCATAACAGCGACACGAAAACGACCTACAATCTCTTCCGCAGTTCGGGCGGCTCGGTCGATCGCACGGCGGATGGACTTATCATCCGTGCAGGCGTGCCGGCGCGTTCCGACAACGCGACATTATGGGTGCGCGTCGAAGTCGAAGGCTATGCAATCGAGGAACAGTCCGCGGCCGCGCGCCTTGGCGAGACGCTCGATTGGCGGATCACGATGCAGCCGTCATCGACGCCGCTCTTTTTACAGCGCCTCGGTAAATCCTACTGGTTCTGACCAGGTTTGACGGGGGAGAGTCGCCCGTGGGGGGGAGGAGGGAGGCGGGTTCCCGCTGCGCCATTCCGGACGAGATTTTCGATCCGCCTGGAATGGCCGAGGGGCTGTCATTAATTGTTCTCTATTCTGTTGAATATCGTTCATCGACGCCGACTAGTGGTTGCGTCGCCGGCGACGCGCCGGCTTGGGCCTTAAGCGCCCGAACCACGAAGGGACTTATCGATGAAACCCACGATCATCCTGACATTATTGACGGTTTCCACGGCGATCGCGAATGCGGCCGTTACGAAGGAAATCGCGTTGGAGGACGTCCCGCCCGAGATCATGGATGAGGCCGAGGCGACCGCGCCCGGCCTCGAATTTTACCGCGTCACCGTCGAAGAAGAGAACGGCAAGCTTGTCTATGAGTTCGAGGCCAAAGGTCCGAACGGCAAGCATATGGAAATCGATATAAGCGAGGACGGCTCGCTCGAAGAGATCGAAATGGAGACGGCCGAAGCCGAGCTTCCGACGACGGTGCGCACGGCGCTAGACCGGCGCTATCCGGGCTTCGTCATCGACTATGTCGAAACCTCGGTGCGCGGCGACGGCCGCTTCATCTATGAGATTGAGGGCCGCAACGCCCGCGGCGAACGCCTCGCGCTCGATATTGAGGAGACCGGCGAAATTCTCAACGAAGAAGACAGCGCGGTCAGCTAGAGCGTTTACAAGAAAGGCAAGGTCC
>JBFXBB010000190.1:0-5858 GCA_050183685.1 Amphiplicatus sp. | reverse complement strand
TGGACGATCGCTTCGGCCGCATCGTGCGCATAACCGAGAAATTCGCTCGCGCCCACCCTTTCGCGAATGTCGAACCAGACCGCCTCGTCGGCGGCGTCGCCCGACCCAGCCCAAGCGGCGCGCGCGGCCTTTTTCTGCGCCGCCATCGCATCCTCAAAACCGGCGATGTCAACCGCACGTCCTTGGCGGCGAAGCGCGTCCTCAGTGAGATCGAGCGGAAAGCCGTAAGTGTCATAGAGCCGGAAGGCGGCCGCGCCCGGCAGGGGCTCGCCCTCGCCGAGCTTGCCCGTTTCCTCTTCGAGAAGCTTCATGCCGCGCTCAAGAAGGCTTTTGAACTTCACTTCCTCGGCGCGCAGCGTCTCAACGATGAGCGCGCGCGCGTGCGCGAGTTCAGGGAACGCCTCGCCCATTTCGGAAATCAACAGGGGCGCAAGACGCGCCAGCAGCGGGTCCCTGGCGCCGAGGCCGTGCGCGTAGCGCATCGCGCGGCGCATGATCCGGCGCAGCACATAGCCGCGCCCCTCATTGGAGGGCGAGACGCCGTCCGCAATGAGAAAGACGCAAGCCCGCAAATGATCCGCGATCACCCGATGGGCCGGCGCGTCCGCGCCTTGCGCCTTGCGGCCGGTCAGATCGACCGAGGCGTTGATCAATGTGCGGAAGAGATCGATATCGTAATTGTCATGAACGCCCTGGAGAACGGCCGCGATGCGCTCAAGCCCCATGCCGGTGTCGATCGAAGGCCTCGGCAGCGCGCTCTCGCGCCCGTCGGCATGGCGCTCGAACTGCATGAAGACGAGATTCCAGATTTCAACAAAGCGGTCGCCGTCGGCCTCGGGCGAGCCCGGCGGACCGCCCGCGATCTTGGCCCCGTGATCGTAGAAAATTTCCGAACACGGACCGCAGGGGCCCGTGTCGCCCATCGCCCAGAAATTGTCATTCGTTGGAATACGGATGATGCGCTCTTCGGGGAGGCCGGAAATCTTCCGCCAGAAACGAAAGGCGTCGTCGTCGGTATGATAGACGGTGACGAGCAGCTTATCCCGATCGAGGCCGAAGTCCTTGGTGACGAGTGACCAGGCGGCGCAGATCGCCTCCTCCTTGAAATAGTCGCCGAAGGAGAAATTGCCGAGCATCTCAAAAAACGTGTGATGGCGCGCGGTGTAGCCGACATTGTCGAGATCGTTGTGCTTGCCGCCCGCGCGCACGCATTTCTGCGAGGAGGCGGCCCGGACATAAGGCCGCTTCTCGGCGCCGGTGAAGACATTCTTGAACGGGACCATGCCGGCGTTGACGAAAAGCAGCGTCGGATCGTTCTGCGGCACGAGCGGCGCCGAGGCGACGACCGTATGGCCGCGGCCGGCGAAGAAATCGAGAAATCCGGATCTGATGTCCTTAAGCGATGTCACCGGAGCGTCCGTTCCTTTATTGCATGAAAGAGGGACCGCGCCCCCCCCGTAAAACGCCAAAAAACCCAAAAAACGCCAAAAAACCCAAACGAAACCGCGCCAGCCGGTCTTTCCGGCGGCGCGGCTCCGTCTCTTAAGTTTAATGCGCGCCTACGTCCAGAAGGAGGGGGCCGACGCGGCTCGCAGGTCCTCGCGCCCCGGAAGGGCCTAGCCTTTCGGCTGCATGCAGAAGGCGTTCAGCTTATTGCCGTCGAGATCACGGAAATAAGCCGCATAGAAGCCTCCGTGGCCGCGCGGACCCGGCGCGCCTTCGTCCTTGCCCCCGAGGGCAAGAGCCTTGTCGTGGAGATTTTTGACCTCCGCCGGCGATGCGACGGCGAGCGCCACCATGACGCCATTGCCGACGCTCGCTGGCGCGCCGTCAAAGGGGAGGGTCACGCAGAGGCCCGGCTTATCCTGCCCCGTCCCCCAGACGACGAAGTTTTCCCCTTCGAGAATACGCTTGCCGCCGATCTCCGCGACGAGCTCGTCATAGAAGGCGGTCGCGCGCTTCAAATCATTGGCGCCGAGCGTCACATAGCCGATCATCGGTCTTCTCCTTTTCTAGCGATCAGCGATCAAGCGGTCGCTGGTCAGAATGGACGCCGCGCATCCAAAACCTGCCCTGCCTGACGACTGATATTGCCGATTCCAATTTGCCGCGGATGGCGATAGAGCAGGTCGTAGACAGCGCATTGGAGCGCATCGGCGATGAGCTGAAGCTGATCGGTCGTAATGCGGCGCTGGCGTCTCTCCCAGCGACTGAGAAGCATGTTGCTATAGCCGATCCTCTCCGCGAGCTCCTGCTGGGTGAGGCCGCGATATTTGCGCCACTCGCGGATATAATTGCGGACCTTAGACCGCTTTCCATCCTCCCTAGGCGCGCTGTCCTCTCGCATAGCTGAACTCAGCCTTCGGCCGCCTCGTTAAGCGAGGCGCCGTCCTCGCTTTCGCCGTTCAGCATCCCGCCGGCGACGAGGCCGGCGTTCTCCCGGATCGCCCGCTCGATCTCATCGGCGATTTTCGGATTGTCCTTGAGAAATTGCTTGGCGTTTTCGCGGCCCTGGCCGATGCGCTCGCCATTGAACGAAAACCAGGCGCCGGATTTCTCGACGACATTCGCCTTGACGCCGAGATCGACAAGTTCGCCCGTCTTCGAAATGCCCTCGCCATACATGATGTCGAACTCGACCTGCTTGAAAGGCGGGGCGAGCTTGTTTTTGACGACCTTCACGCGGGTCTGGTTGCCGACGACCTCGTCGCGATTCTTGATCGCGCCGATGCGGCGGATGTCGAGGCGCACGGAAGCATAGAATTTCAGCGCATTGCCGCCCGTCGTCGTCTCCGGCGAGCCGAACATGACGCCGATCTTCATACGGATCTGATTGATGAAAATAACGAGGCAGTTCGACTTCGAGATCGAGCCCGTGAGCTTGCGCAGGGCCTGGCTCATCAGCCGCGCCTGGAGGCCGGGCAATTGGTCGCCCATCTCGCCTTCGAGCTCGGCGCGCGGCGTCAGCGCCGCGACGGAATCGACGACGAGAAGCTCGACCGCGCCGGAGCGCACGAGCGTATCGGCGATTTCGAGCGCCTGCTCGCCGGCGTCGGGCTGCGAGATCAAGAGCTCGTTGAGATTGACGCCGAGCTTGCCGGCATAGACGGGATCGAGCGCATGCTCGGCGTCGACAAAGGCGGCGACGCCGCCGCGTTTTTGCACCTCGGCGATGCATTGCAGGGCGAGCGTCGTCTTGCCCGAACTTTCCGGCCCGTAAATTTCGACGACCCGCCCGCGCGGCAAGCCGCCAATGCCGAGCGCGATATCGAGGCCGAGCGAGCCCGTCGGGACCGATTCGACCTGAACGACCTCGCGGTCGCCGAGCTTCATCAGCGAGCCTTTGCCAAAGGCCTTATCGATCTGCGAGATCGCCGCTTCGAGCGCTTTTTTCTTGTCCACCCCGTCCGCCTCCACCAGGCGCAAGCCTTGCCGCTGCATCGCCGCCTCCGTTGCCCGACAGGCCCGCGCCCGTCAATGGCAGGTTTGTACGCTTTTTGTTCTCATTATGCAAGAGGACCTATCTTATTATTCTATAAATGTTTTTCCTAAAACGTTCGGAATATGTTCCTGCCGCCGCCCCCGGCGAGATCGCCGAGCCCGAGCCGGCCGGCGGCGGCGCCCCTTGGCCGCCGTCTTGGCGCGAGACTGGCGCTTTGTTCATATTGGCGCGGTTGATCGGGCGAGTCGGGCCCGTGCTAAGCTCGCCCGGCGATTTCGAGGAGCCCCACGCAACCATGAACAAGTTTATTCTCGCTCTCGTCGCGCTCGTCGTTCTTCTGTTTGCGATCCTTGTCGTCGCGCCGGGGTTCATTCCCGTCGGCGCCTATAAGGGCCGCATCGAGGCGGCCGCGTCCGAAGCGCTCGGCCGCAAGGTCGCGATCGGCGACGGCCTTCGCCTCAAAATCATTCCGCAGACGGCCTTTCGCGTCGAAGGGCTCGAAATCGCGAATGAGGAAGGCTTCGCCGCGCCCTATCTCGCGCGGGTCAAGGCGGCCGAGATCGGGGTCAAGCTCATCCCGCTCTTGTCGAAATCCGTCGTCATCGATCATTTCATCCTGACCGAGCCTGAAATCAATCTCGCGCGCGCCGCCGACGGGCGCGTCAACTGGAACATCGCCGGCGGCGGGAAAGAATCCGCGGGCGCCGGCGGCGGCGAGGTGAAGGATCTGCGCCTCGGCGATGTGCGCATCATCGACGGCAAGGCGACTTACGCCGACGCTCAAGGCGGCAAGAATTATGAGGCGAGCGACATCGATCTCGCCATCCGGCTCGACAGTCTGCAAGAACCGCTCGAAGCGAACGGAACGCTTGTCTTCGACGGCGCGCCGGCGAAAGTCGATCTCGTCCTGACGAGCCTTGATGCGATGATGCGCAGGGAAGACGCCAATCTGAAACTCGATTTAACGCTCGGCGCGGCCAAAGCCGGCGCCGATGTCGTCGTGAAGACGAAGGACGCGCTTTCCTATTCGGGGCCGGCCTCGCTGTCGGCGCCCGATCTTCGCGCCTTCGCCGCCCATCTCGGCGCGCCGATCCCGGAAACGCCGGGCTTTGAAAAACTCGCCGTCGACGGCATGGCTGCGGGCGATGCGAATGGGGTGAAGCTTTCAAACGCGACGATCAAATTCGACGCGATCGACGCGACCGGCGAGCTTGCCCTTGACTGGGCCGGCGCGAGGCCGAAGGCGAGCGGCGCCGTTGAGGCCGGCGCGCTCGATCTTCGGCCCTATCTGCCGCCGCCCGCCGAAAGCGCGCAGGGCTTTCCGGCCTGGTCCGAAGACAAGATCGATTTCTCGGGCCTTAAAAATATCGACGCCGACCTCAATATCGGCGCCGAGAAGATATTCCTCAATGAACTCGAATTCGGCGAGAGCCGCCTGCATCTCGTCATCGAGAACGGCCGCATGACGGCCGATATTCCCGAACTCGGCCTTTATGGCGGCGGCGGCTCCGGCCGGCTCGTCGTCGATGCGCGGCCGGCGACGCCGACGATCGCCGGCGCGTTTGACGTCGCTTCGGTGAAAGCCGAGCCTTTCGCACTCGCCCTGATGAGAACCGACCGGCTGCTCGGTCTTGGCGGCCTGAAATTCGACTTCACCGCCAGCGGGTCGAGCCAGGCGGCGATCATGCGCACGCTCGACGGGTCGGGCGGTTTCGACGTCTCGGAGGGCGCCTTGAAAGGCGTCAATCTGACGAAGCTCGCCAAGGCGGTCGGCGAAATCCAGAAAGGCGGACTTAATCCGGCGGCGATCGCTAGCGCCGTCACGGCCGCGCAGGCGCCGACCGAGCGGACGGATTTTTCCGAGCTTCTCTCGCAATTCACCGTCAGGAACGGGCTCGTCTCCGCGCCGACGATTTCCTTGACCGCCCCATTCCTCGCCATGACCGGAACCGGCTCGGTCAATCTGCCGGGCCAGACGCTCGATCTGCGTCTTAGCCCCCGCGCGAGGACCACGATGAGCGGCGAGGACGGCGCGAGCCTCGCCATTCCCTTGCGCGTCACCGGAACCTTCTCGCAGCCCAAAATGGCGGTCGACCTCGAATCGCTCTTGAAAGGCCGCGCCGAGCAGAGCGTTAAAAGCATTATCGGCGGGTTCGGCAAAAAGGAGGGCGCCGCGGACGGCGCCGCCAAAGAGGGCGTCGGGCTGAAAATTCTCGAAGGCGCGCTCGGCGGCGCGAAGGCGCCGGCCGATAAAACGCAAAATCCGGCCGCCGGCGAGGCCGAGCAAAAGCCGACCCTCAAAGAAGAGATCGCGGCCGAGGCGATCAATCAACTTTTCGGTAAAAAGAAGCAGCCGGCCGAGTCGGCCGAACCCGCAGGCGACGAGCCGCCGCCGGAATAAGGCCCCCGAGACCTG
>JBFXBB010000189.1:0-5902 GCA_050183685.1 Amphiplicatus sp. | reverse complement strand
CTCGGCGTTAGCGACCTTCAGGCCGCAAAGGAAAAGCTCGTCGAATGGGTCAATGAGCATGGCCGCTTCGGGGAGGCGCGCGCCGAAGAGTTGACCATGGCGACAGTGATGCAGCGTTACTATTTGCAGCGGATCAAGCATTTGCCGGCGAAGAGCCGCGGCACTCAGCGCCGATGCCTCGGCTTGATGACCGAGCTTGCCGGCGACCTGATGGTTTCGGAGTTCAAGCTCGCCAAGCAGGCCGAAATTGTCCGTGCCATGAAGGTTCGCGGGTATGCGCCTGGCTATATCAAGCGGGTCTTCAGCGCCGTTCGCGCGGCGCTTAATTGGGCCTATAAGAACGAGGAGATCGACCGCATTCCGCCGCCGATCGCGCTCGCAGACAGTCCGGCGCGGGAATTTGTCGCCTCGCCGACGCAGCTCGCCGCGCTCTGGGACGAGCTGCGCGACGGCCCGCGGGGCGAGCCGGACCCGAAGGATCGCAGGAAGCCCTTCAGCCGGGAGCATCTTCGGATGTTCTTCATCCTCGCCGTCTCGACGGGCGCGCGGCACAGTGCGCTCCTCGACCTCACGCGCTTTCAGTGCGATCTCGAAAAGGGACTGATCGACCTGAACCCGCCCGGCCGGGAGCGAACGAACAAGCGCCGCGCCGTGCTGCCCATGACGGCCCTGGCGCGCGCCTGGATTGCGAGCATCGGCGCCGGGCCTCTCATCCATCGGAAGGGCAAACGCCTCACCAGCTCGCTTATTCATGGCTGGAACGCCGCCCGCGAGCGAGCGGGGCTCCCGAAAGAGCTGACGCCGCATTCGATTCGGCACACTGTCGCGACCTGGTGCCGCGTCAACAGCGTCGATCCCTGGCTCGTCGAGACCTTCTGCGGCTGGCGCGAGCCCGGCCGGCGGTCAATCGACCGCTATGCGAAATATGACCCATCCTATTTCAAGCCGGTGATCGACGCCCTCGACCGGCTTTTCGAAGAGATTGCAGAGAGGGCGGGAACCAGCCTAAAACCGACTAGCGTGCGAGTGGCGTATGAGCCGGCCTTAAAAAATGGTGGGCGCACATGGGATCGAACCATGGGCCTCCACCGTGTCAAGGTGGCGCTCTTCCACTGAGCTATGCGCCCGAAGGGGTCCCGCTCTATCCGCAAAGAGAGTCTTAGGCAAGCGCCGTCGAGCGCGCGGGGTCAGGCCGCCGTGACCCGTTCGATCTCCTGAACGAGATCCTTCAAATGAAAGGGTTTTGAGAGGACCTTGGCGTCCTCCGGCGCGCGGTTGGCCGGATTGAGCGCGACGGCGGCGAAACCAGTGATGAACATGATCTTCATTTCAGGGTCAATTTCCGCCGCTTGCCGCGCCAGTTCTATTCCGTCCATGACCGGCATCACGATATCGGTGAGGAGGAGGTCGAACTCGCGCAGTTGCAGCTCGGTCAGGGCCTCATCGCCTTGCGAGGCGTCGACGACGCTATGCCCGGCCCGTTCGAGCGCCTTTTTGAGAAAGCGCCGCATGGATTCATCGTCTTCGGCCAGGAGAATCGCCGCCATGTCCCTACCTCGCTCCGTCGCCAGCGCCTTTGTCGATCGCGATCGCGTCGGCCCTGACGGCCCCGCCGGCGGCGACAATGGGCTGCTTCGCCGCGTCGGCAAGAATTTGAGCAAGAAGCGCGCCGTCTCCGCCGGGGTCCCTTCCTGCCGCTTAACGAATCCGGTCTATTGATCTAGCATCCCTTCGTTCAAAATGGCTAACACATCAAGGCGAGGATGAGCGAGACGAGCGAGGATTTCACCGACGGCGACCGCCGACCGCCAGTCGAGGTGCTGGCGCCGTCCGCGCTGTCGACGCCGTTCATTTTCGCCTCGCCCCATTCGGGGCGCCGCTATCCGGCCGATCTCCTCAAAATGACCCGGCTCGATCACCAGCAGCTCCGGCAATCGGAGGACGGCTATGTCGATCTTTTATTCGACGCGGCGCCCTCTTACGGCGCGCCGCTGCTCCGGGCGCTTTTTCCGCGCGCCTATGTCGACGTCAATCGCAGCCGGCATGAGCTCGATCCGCGCATGTTCGCCGACGCCCTGCCGAAATCGGTCGATTCGCGTTCCAATCGCGTGCTCGCCGGCCTCGGGGTCATTCCGCGCATCGTCGCGGACGGTCAGGACATTTACGCCAGGAAGCTGAATTATTTCGAGGCGCGCCGGCGCCTCGCGGTCTGCTACGAGCCCTATCATCAGGCGCTCGGCGCGCTCATCCTCGCCGCGCGCCGCCAATTTGGCTGCGCCGTCATCGTCGACTGTCATTCGATGCCCTCCGCTGGCGGAGCGCCTTTCCGGGAGGGCGACCGGCGGATCGATTTCGTGCTGGGCGACCGTTTCGGCGCTTCCTGCGCGCAGAGCCTTGTCAGTCTTGTCGAGCAAACTCTTGCGAAAATGGGCTATCAGGTCTCGCGCAATGCGCCTTATGCCGGCGGTTTCGTCGCCGCCGCCTATGGCAAGCCGGGCGAGGGCGTGCATGTGCTTCAGATCGAGATCAACCGGGCGCTTTACCTCGACGAAGCCCGGCTCGCTCGCAAAGACAGCTTTGATGATCTGCGGCGCGACATGCGCTCCCTCATGGCCGAACTCTCCCGGATCGAGCCGGCGGCGCTAAGGCCCGCCCAAGCGGCGGAATAAAGCGGTTGAGTTAAAGACAATTTCGTACGGATTCGTACGGACGACCGCATAGTGGCCATGATGTCACGGTCGTGACCAAATTTTCCTTTGAACGAGATGCGGCGGAGACGTCTCAAAGAATCTCGGATATGGTCCCGCCGGGCGCCAAAAAAAAGCCGCGGGCAAGCCCGCGGCTAAAAGTTTAGGGAGGAAACGCCCAAGAAGGGCCGTGACGTCAGCGACGTCACGCTCCGAATCTAGCCCGTGCCCTGTTGCGGCGCAACAAGAATTTTTGCGATGCAAAAAAAAATTCAATGAAGATGCGTCGACCTCAAATTTAGCGGGGGACAGGGTAAATGAGTTTAATAGCGGCCTCGGCCGCTATTTTTTTGCCCAATTATGCTATTTTGCGGATGAAAGAAGCCGATTCCGTCAAGCCCGGCCTTGCTTCGCTGGCTTTTCTTGTCACTTGCGTTGGGCGACTTTAATCCGAAGCGCCGGCTTTCAGGGAGACAAGCAGCAATGACGGACGAGCAAGCGGCCGAAAACGGCGCGGCGTCAGACGGAATCATTGCACCGCAGCGAAAAGGCGCGTTCAAGCGGCTCGGCTCGGGCGTCGGTCGCTTGACCCGCGCGCGGCAGAAATTCCAGATGCCGAACGCGCAGGAGGGATTGCGGATCATCATTGCGACGGACGCCTGGAAGCCGCAGCTCAACGGCGTCGTGCGCACGCTTGAGACTTTGGGCGCCATCCTGACCCGCTTCGGCAATCAGGTGCGCTATATCACGCCGAACGAGTTCAAGTCGGTGCCGCTTCCGTCCTATCCCGAGATCAGGCTCTCGCTCCTGCCGAACCGGCGCGTCGCCAAGATCATTAACGAATTCAAGCCGGACGCGATCCATATCGCGACCGAGGGCCCGATCGGGCGCGCCGCGCGCCGCTTTTGCAAACGCCGGCTCTATCCTTTCACCACGAGCTTTCACACGCGTTTCCCCGAATATGCGGCCGAGCGCTGGGCGGTGCCGATTTCCTGGGGCTATGCAATCCTCAAGGATTTCCACAAGGACGGCCAGACGATGATGGTCGCGACGCCCGGCCTGATGGAGGAGCTCAAAGAGCGCGGATTCAGCAAGATGAAGCTGTGGGCGCGCGGCGTCGATCTTGAAACCTTCAAGCCCGGCGACCGGTCCTTCCTCGATCATCCGCGCCCGATCTTTCTTTATGTCGGCCGGCTGGCGGTCGAAAAAAGCATCGAGGATTTTCTCGCCCTCGATCTGCCGGGCACGAAGCTGATTGTCGGCGACGGCCCGCAACGCGCCGAACTTGCGGTGAAATATAAGGACGCGGTCTTCGTCGGCCCGAAATTCGGCGAGGAGCTGACGCGCTATTATCAGGCAGCGGACGTCTTCGTGTTTCCGTCGCGGACGGATACATTCGGCCTCGTCAATGTCGAGGCGCTCGCTTGCGGCGTCCCCGTCGCGGCCTATCCGGTGCGCGGTCCGTTGGAAATTCTCGACGGCGCGCCGAAGGGTTGCGGCGCGATGAACGAGGATCTGCGCGCGGCCTGTCTTGCCGCCTATGAGCATCGCGACTCCGAGGCCTGCCGCCGCCATGCCGAGAAATTCTCCTGGGAGGCGGCCTCGCGCCAGTTCATCGCCAATCTTGAAACGCCGGGCTTTGACGAGGCTTTCTGGCTGCGCTCGGCGAAGATGATCGACTGATATTGTCCCAAATTGGCCCTGTGTCCCGCGAAAAGCCCTGATTTCGCGGACCCGGCACGGAGCTTGCCTCTGTCGTCCCGAATGGAACCGCGCGGGCTGCGCTGTCGGGAGGCATGGGACATGGCTAATCCGGTTGATCTTTATGTGGGGCAAAAAATGCGTCAACGCCGGCGTCTTCTCGGCCTCACCCAGCAAAAGCTCGCCGACGAGGTGAATATCCGCTTCCAGCAGATCCAGAAATATGAAAGCGGCGCCAACCGCATTTCCGCCTCGCGCCTGTGGTCGCTCGCAAAGGCGCTCGACGTGCCCGTTGCCTTCTTTTTCGAGGGCCTCGAAAACGGCGCCGAGATCGATGACGCCGACGCGTCCAATGGGAATAATGGGCATCATGCAAAAACCCCGGCGGATGTGTTTTCGAGCAAGGAAACGATCGACCTCGTCCGCGCCTTTTATAATCTCGACGAAGAGCCGCGCCGGCGCCTTCTCGATCTCGCTAAAGCGATGTCCGGCGAATAGAGGGTCGCCTTGCGCGCCTCCGCGGCGAGCCCCATGATCGCCGCATGGGAGGTCCTGCCGATATCGACTTCTTTCGCGATTTTGCGACAGAGCTCGCCGACGCCGCGCGTCGCGAGACATTGCCGCGCTTTCGCGCCCGCGCGGCCGTTCTGAGCAAGGCGGGCGCCGCTTTCGACCCGGTGACGGACGCCGACCGCGAGGCCGAGCGCGCGCTGCGCGGCCTGATCGCCGCGCGTTATCCCGATCACGGAATCATTGGCGAGGAATTCGGCGCCGAGAGAGAGGATGCGGCGCGGCGTTGGGTGCTCGATCCCGTCGACGGAACTAGGGCGTTCGTTTGCGGCGTTCCAAGCTGGACGACGCTGATCGCGCTTGAGGAGGGCGCGCGGCCCGTTCTCGGCCTCATCGATCAGCCGTTCACGGATGAACGCTGGATCGGAGTGGGCGGCGAGACGGTCTATCGACGCGCGGGCGCGCCCTTGGGCGCGTGCCGGACGAGCGGTCTTCGCGATCTCGGCGCGGCGCGTCTGTCGACGACGGATCCGAGCCGCGCGGGTTATTTCACCGCGCCCGAGGCGGCGGCTTTTGCGAAGGTCATGGACGCGGCGCGGCTCGCGCGGTTCAGCCTTGACGCCTACGCCTATGGGCTTTTGGCGCTCGGCGAACTCGATCTCGTCATCGAGGCGAGCCTTAAGCGGCATGATTTCGCGGCGCTTCAGCCTGTCGTCGAAGGGGCGGGCGGCGTCATCACGGGCTGGCGCGGGGAGCCCCTTGGCGCGGACCCGCGCGGCCGGGTGATCGCCGCGGCGAGCCCGGCGCTGCATGAGGCCGCGCTCGAATTCCTGCGCGAGGTTTAGCGCTCGACGCCCTTGCGCGCGAGCCGCGGTTCGACAAAGGCGTCGAAGGCCCGCCAGAAGGCCGATCGACAAGGCTCGCTTTCCATCAAGATCTCATGCAGCGATCCCGGCGCGGCGACGCATTCGATGAAAGCGCTCTTGCCGGCGAGCAGACGGTGG
>JBFXBB010000188.1:0-5929 GCA_050183685.1 Amphiplicatus sp. | reverse complement strand
AAAGGGAACGGCGCTTTTGGCGCCATGTTCCCGGTATTGGCGCCATGTTCCCGGTAAGGGATTGTCTGCACACGTCAGCCTGACGAGCAATAATTCCGACTATGCCTGGAAGGAATATGCGAACGCCGCCTATAGTTACACGACCAACGGCCTCAACCAGTACAGCGCCGCAGGCGCGGCGAGCTACGCCTATTGATGTGAGCCCTTCAGGTCCTTCGCCGGTTAGGTGAGTCCTGCTGCTGAATAACGCATTGGTTTCGGTTTGGCGAGCGCGCCGGGCGCGGGGCCGTCCCAAAGCTCAGGCGCCCTCTCGAAAGAGGGCCTGCTTCGCCTACGGCCTCGCGGCGGCTAGAAGGTAGCGGAAGCTGTCGGCCAGAAAGGCGTTGGGTGATGCGCCGTGGTCCTGTCCTGCATAGACGCGCTTTTCCACGATGAAGCCAGCCTTGCCCATCGCATCAGCAACGGCGCCCGCATCCTTCACCATGTCGATGCCGCCTTCCACTTCCAGCGCGCCGACGCCAACGAACACCTTCCGTTTGTCGCCTTTCTGCGCTTCGAGAGCTTTTAGCGCGCCGCGATCCGCCCAGATCGACGGACTGCCGATCGCATAGCCGGCGAATTGATCCGTCCGATGCGCCGCCAGGTTCGCGGTGAACAGCCCCCCATAGGAATGCCCGGCAAGAAACGACTGCTTTGGATCGATTGGCAGCCGCGTTTCGAGGTAGGGCTTCAGCTCTTCGACCAAGAACGTCTCGAACGCTGCGCCGCCGCCGCCATAGGAAGTTGCCTTGCCCGGCTCGACCGTCTTCGTCCGCAGATAATCGTTCTGACGGCTTTGGATCACCACCGCCGGACTGGTCGTGTCATAACCAATCGCGATGACATAGGCCGGCGCATACTTGCTGCCATCGAGCGCCATCAGGCGCATCGTATCCGCCGCCATGCCGGAATAGAGATTGCCGTCTAGCAGATAGATTGCCGCCGCTTTCTGACCGGAGGCAGGCGGAATGACAGGCGGGATCACCCGCACCATGAAATCGCGCTTGAGCGAGGGCGAGGTTAATACAATTTGCCGCCACGTTGGAAAAGCGACCGGCGCTTCCGATTTCACCGTCGGCGGCTCGGCCCCGGCGCCGCCAAGGCAGCCAAGCGCCAATATCAGAGCCGCAGCGATCGATCTCATGCAAATCCCCCAATGTGTCCGTCGTCAAAAATCTTGGAACAGTTGAGCATTCGATCTAACGGAGAATCCGGCTCATCCTTGATTTTAGTTTAAGCAGCGGTTTTTGCGTGTAGCAAGCGCCGTTTTTCGAATGTCCTCCTTTTGATTTTTTCACATTCCAGCAGAATCGTTTGCCCATCTTCTTGTCGGCCAGCCGATCGGCAAGATCGCCGGCGATGCAGGATGAGATGTGCTGTTCGGCCAACGGCTTAAAAGACATAGTCTTCGGGGTTTCCCGGCGCATTTCCGCGCAGCGCCCGTTTTCACCCGAGCCCGCTCATCGGAAAGCGCCGCCCGACCGGCCTTTTGTTCAGTCGGCCGCCGTAACAGGAAGCACCAGGCGCGAGCGGCCATCGAGCCAGACCGTGTTTGTCGCCGACACGGCATCGTCGTAGCTTGAAAGCGGCTCCCAAGTGTTCGAATGCCGCTCAAATCGAGGGTAGTTGCTGCTGGAGACATGAACCGCAATCCTGTGCCCGACATTAAAGGCGAGCGCCGTCGACCAGAGATCGACTTTTATCGTGTATATTTTTCCAGGTTCGATCCGGGTTTGGCGATCAAGTCCGTCCACATAACGAAGACGAAACGCGCCGTCCTGCACCAGCGCTTCGTAGCCGTTCGGATATACGTCAACGAGTTTGACCATAAAATCCGTATCGGCAGCGTCGGTGGAGACGGCAAGCTCGACGGTCAGGGGACCGGCCGCCTCGACAGCGCGCTTGAGCGGCTCGCTCACGAAGGTCAGCACGTCCGGCCGGCCGCTGACGGCTCTTTGATCCATCGGGCCAAGGGGAAGTCCCAAATTATTGCCGCCGACGGTCGGGACCGGGTCTTTCGGATGATAGACATAAGAAGCACGCTCGGCCTGCGACGGCTTATCGGTGGAGAGCGCGCCTCCCGCGGCGAGATAATAGGCTGTCGGCGTCGACGGCGGGGGCCAGTCGGAAGCCGTTTTCCAGACATTGCCGGGCGCCTCCGGATCAAAAGGATCGCCCATCACGAAGTAGCGCACTCTCGGTTCGTCGGTCACGCCATTGTCGACGCCTTTTAGCCAATGGTCGAACCAGGGCATTGGGTCTCCCATAAAGAGCTGGCCCCCCTCGGGGCCCCAGCTCAGATCGCCGGCCAAGCCATCGCCGTGGCCGAACGCCCCGACGGTCAACCGCTGTCGTCCGCGCGCGCCCTCGCCTCCCTGTTCCTGAAGAAGCTTGTAACTGTCGATGGCGCCCTGCAGAAAGATGTCGTACCACCCGGCGACGATGTTGAACGGGATCTGAACCTTTCCCGCGCTCGCGCGAAGGTCGCGCGGGCCGATCGTGTCGTAGTTCCGAAATGTCGGACGGGGAGCGGCGGACGGCGGCACGCCCTGTCTGCGACTCCACTGGCCGAGGTGCTCCATCGGCACGCCGCCATTGGCGCTGTCGATTCCATCGGCGACATCGACATAGGCGGCGACGAGATGCGGCGCCCCGCTCATCGCCGCGTTGAATGTCGCGATGCCGAGGGCGGACGCACCGGCCATCCCGACTTTTCCGTTTGACCAGGGCTGTTTTGCGATCCACTCGATCGTGTCGTAGCCGTCCTCGATATCGTCGGCGAATGGCCGATACTCTCCCTCGCTTCGAAATTTCCCGCGCGAATCCTGCACCACGCGCGCATATCCCTTTTCAAGATATGACGCGACGCCAGGCGCGCCGGCGCCCGCCTTCGCTCCTCTGTCGGCCTTGTCCTTGCCGTATGGCGTGCGGCTCAGAATGACCGGCCAGGGGCCCGCCCCGGGCGGCAGGTAGATGCTGGTCGCCAGGCGGACGCCGTCGCGCATCGCGACCATCTCCTCCCACTCACGTCCTGTCGTCGGATCGGCGGCCGCGGACGCGCCTTGCGCAGCGAGCGTCGGAACCGTCAGAAGCGACAGGAACGCCGACGCGGCCAACATCAATATAGAGAGAATATTCGTCCCAGGCGGTCTCACATTATTCTGCATTTGTTTTCGCGCCTTCCTACGGTTCGCCGCACGCCTAAAACCAACCAGCATTGGTTGTCGCTCATGGAGCCGCCCGCAGCATAGCAGACATTTACAGCGAGATCGCAGAATTAAGAAGCCTTCCTCGCAGTCGAGCTTCGGCAACCGCTTGTTTGAATAAAGATATTCGGTTACTGCGCCATGCAAGTTTTTTATTTGAATCGCGCTTCCAAGCGCCTGCTTAGATCCGCGCCCGCGCCAATCGCAAGGAATTCGCGATCACGGAGACGGAGGAAAGCGACATCGCGGCTGCGGCGATCATCGGCGACAGGAGAAGGCCGGTCGCCGGATAAAGAACGCCCGCCGCAATCGGCACGCCCGCAGAATTATAAGCGAAGGCGAAGAAGAGATTCTGGCGGATATTGCGCATTGTCGCCTTGGATATCTTCACCGCTTTCACGGCGCCGGCGAGATCGCCCTTCAACAAAGTGACGCCGGCGCTTTCAATGGCGACGTCCGTTCCGGTTCCCATGGCGACGCCGACATCGGCGGCGGCGAGAGCGGGCGCATCATTGACCCCGTCGCCGGCCATGGCGACGATGCGTCCCTCGCGCTTCAGCTTTTCCACTGCTTGCGCCTTGTGATCGGGCAGAACCTCGGCCTCGACGGCGTCAATACCGAGCTTTCTTGCGACGGCCTCGGCGGTCGTCCAATTGTCGCCAGTCAGCATGACGAGCCTTATCCCCTGATCCTTCAACGCCCTCAGCGCCGCCGGCGTCGTCTCCTTGATCGGATCGGCGATGGCGAGGACGGCGTGCGCAGCGCCGTCGAGCGCGACATAGACCGCCGTCGCGCCATCTTGGCGGCGTTCTTCCGCTTGTTCTCGAAGCGCCTGCGTTGCGACGCCGAGCTCCTCAAAATAACGTTCGGCGCCGATCGCGACTTGGCGACCGTCGACGCGTCCGATGACGCCTTTTCCGGTCGGCGAATCGAATTCCGTCGGCTCGCTTAGGCGGACTCCGCGTTTTTTCGCCTCGGCGACGACCGCCAGCGCAAGAGGATGCTCGCTGCGGCTTTCAAGGCTCGCCGCGAGGCGCAGCGCTTCATCGGCGTTAACGCCGTCAGCAACATCGATTCCGACAACAGCCGGCTTTCCTTCCGTCAAGGTGCCGGTCTTGTCGAGCACGAGCATATCGACCTTTTCCAGGCGCTCAAGCGCCTCGGCGTTTTTTATCAGAACCCCGGCGCGCGCGCCGACGCCAATCCCCGCCATGATCGACATCGGCGTCGCCAGGCCGAGCGCGCAGGGGCACGCGATAATCAGCACCGAAACGGCGGCGATCAGACCATAGGTCGCAGAAGGTTCAGGCCCGACGAAAAACCAGATGAAGAACGCCGCGAACGCCGCAAGAATGACCACCGGGACGAACCAGGCCGAGACTTGATCCGCAACGCGCTGGATCGGCGCGCGACTTCGTTGCGCCTCGGCGACGAGATGGATGATCTGCGAGAGCATGGTGTCGCGACCGACGCGCTTTGCTTCCATCACAAGCGCGCCCGTCTGGTTGAGCGCGCCGCCGATAAGGAAATCGCCGACTCCTTTCGTCACCGGCATCGACTCACCCGTGACCATCGATTCATCGACGGAAGCGCGCCCGTCCAAGACTTCGCCGTCGACGGGAATCTTTTCTCCCGGCCGGACACGCAGCCGATCGCCGACATTGACTTCGCCGAGCGGGATCTCTTCGTCGTCGCCGTCGCTGATCCGCCGCGCGGTTTTCGGGGCGAGATCGAGCAGCGCGCGGATGGCGCCGCCAGTGCGCTCGCGCGCGCGCAGTTCGAGAACCTGCCCCAGAAGCACGAGCACGGTGATGACGGCGGCGGCTTCGAAATAGACAGCGACCGATCCGTCATAGGTCCGGAAGTCGGCAGGAAAAACGCCCGGCGCAATGGTGGCGACAACGCTGTAGGTCCAGGCGACGCCCGTGCCCAGCGCGATCAGGCTGAACATGTTAAGGCTTCGCGCGCGAACGGAGGCAGCGCCCCGCACAAAGAACGGCCAGCCCGCCCAGAGAACGACGGGCGTTGCGAGGGCGAACTGAACCCAGGCGCCAAGGCGCGGCGAAAGAACGCGATCTATTCCAAACAAATGCGCGCCCATTTCAAGCGCCAACACCGGCAGCGCAAGCGCCGCGCCAATCACGAAGCGGCGCTCCATCTCTTTTAGCTCAGGATTCTTGCCGGCGTCCTCGCCGGCCGACGTCAACGGTTCCAGCGCCATGCCGCAAATCGGACAGGCGCCGGGCTTTGTCTCGCGCAGTTCGGGATGCATCGGGCAGGTATAGATGACGCCGCGATAATTTTCGGGAATACGATTATAGTCGCTGGCGGCGGCTTTGCCGCCGGCCTTTGCATGACAATGCGCGTGCTCATTCATGGCGTCTACGCCGTCGTTCCGTCATCGAAAAATACATATATCCTTCCTAGAATAAGAATCTTACTCCCCCCACAAACGACAGGGCGCTCGGATCTTCGCCATCGGCGCGGACAAAATCAGCCGTTTCGCCAACTGAACGCGCCCATGAAACCCCCACATAAGGCGCGAACTGACGTTTGAGTTCATATCGCAGCCGCAATCCCGCCTCAGCGGTTGAAAGACCGCTTCCGATGCCGAGTTCGTCGATATTCTGAACGGCGAAATTCAGTTCAGTCCGCGGCTGAAGGACAAGACGCTGCGTAAGAAG
>JBFXBB010000187.1:0-5995 GCA_050183685.1 Amphiplicatus sp. | reverse complement strand
TTTGACGCTTGCGCGAGCGGGCGGCGCGGCGCCATGCTCTCGGTTCGTGATATGCGTAACTGAGAGAAGCGTATGACCGGCGAATCATCGCTTCGTTGTCAGCTCGAAGGCTATCGACTGGCGACGGCGGAAATCCTTTATCACCTCCCCGACCATCCGGGACTTCTGCAAAGCTATATCTGGCAGGACTACGATCTTGCGCCGCGCTATCCGGCGCTCGGGCGGTTCCTGGCCTTTTGGACCGAGACGCTCGACGGCCCGATCCATTCGGTCCGTCTCGCGGGGAGACGGCTCGTCTCAGCCGCCGAGATCGATGCGGGAACAATGTTCAGTCTGCAATGAGAGCGAGGGGTCGTTTAGGCGCGACCGCTTTCCTGCTGTTATCCTGAAAGCTGCGCTTGCGCGCCGCGCGACGGCGACGCAATCTCGCGCGCTTTCGCTGCTCGGAGCTTGCGCTTGATCTTCGGCCTTGACGCGCTTGCGCCATACGTCGCTGGGCTCGTCCTCATTCTTCTCTTTGCGTCTTTCGCCTTCGAACTGCGCGCGCCGGAGGTGAGCGCGATGGGCGCCGTCGCCCTGATGCTCCTGCTCGGCCTCGTTTCGAGCGAGGATCTCGTCAGCGCGCTCGCCAATCCCGCGCCGGTGACGATCGGGGCGATGTTCATCATGTCGGCCGCGCTTGTGCGGACCGGCGTTCTCGACGCCTTGACGCGCCGGCTCATCTCACGCGCGGCGGGGCGGCCCGAAGCCGCGGTCTTCGGCTTCCTTCTTATCGTTGCGGCGCTTTCCTCCGTCATGAACAATACGCCGCTCGTGATGCTGATGATCCCGCTCGCGGTCGCGCTTTCGGAGAAGCTCAAGGAGTCGGGTTCACGTCTGCTGATCCCGCTTTCCTATGCGGCGATCCTCGGCGGGACCTGCACGCTTATCGGCACGTCGACGAATATCCTGGTCGACGGCGTTGCGCGTAAAGCCGGCCTTGCGCCGTTCCACATATTGGAGATTGCGCCCATCGGCGTCGTCGTCGCGGCGGTCGGCGTGGTTTTTCTCGCATTGACGCGAAGAGCGCTGCCCGAGCGCGTGACGTCGGCGAGCCTGACGAGCACGCGCGAGGCGGCGCGCTTCATGGTCGAGATCGTGATCGAGAACGATTCGCCCTATATCGGCGCGCGCCCGCTCGACGTCAAAGCGTTCAATGAGGCCGAGCGGCGCGTCGTCGACATCGTGCGCGGCGACGCCTCGCTCCGGCGCGAGATGACGGCGGTGACGCTCAAGGAAGGCGACATCGTCGTCCTGCGCTCGCCCATCGCCGAAATCCTCACCATGAAGGAAGAGGGCGCGATGAAGTCCGGCGCGCCGGCCGGCGAGGGCCTGCAACCGATCAGCGCGCGCAAGACCATTCTCGTCGAGATTTTGCTCGCGCCCGGCGCGCGCTTTATCGGCAAGACGCTGCGCCATTTGCGGCTGCGCCGCCGTTATGGCGTCTATCCGATCGCGCTGCATCGGCGCAGCGCCAATCTCGGCGAGCGATTCGAATCGACGCCGCTCGAAGTCGGGGACACCCTCCTCATCGAAGGCGCGGCGGAGGACCTAAAGCGCCTCGTCGACGACAATGAGCTTTTGAACGTCGTCGAACCGGAGGCGCGCGCCATTCGCCGCCGGCAAGCGCCGATCGCGATCCTTACGCTTCTTGCCGTCGTCATTGGCGCCGCGATCGGCGTCATGCCCATCGCGGGACTTGCCGTCATCGGCGCGGCGGTTGTGCTGGCGACGCGCTGCATCGAACCGGATGAAGCGTTCGCCGCCATCGACTGGCGCATTTTGACGCTTATCCTTGCAATGCTCGCGATCGGCAAAGGCCTCGACAATACGGGGCTTGTCGCGATCGTCGTCAAAGCGGCGACGCCGCTTCTCGAAGGCGCGCCGCCGATCGTCGCGCTTGCGCTCGTCTATGTGCTCTGCTCCGCCTTGACGGAGGTCGTCACCAACAACGCCGTCGCCGTCATCGCGACGCCGGTCGCGATCGCGCTCGCCGAGGGCCTTGGCGTCGATCCGCGGCCTTTTGTCGTCGCCGTCATGTTCGCGGCGAGCGCCAGCTTCATGACGCCGATCGGCTATCAGACGAACACGCTTGTCTATGCGGTCGGCGGCTATCGTTTCGCGGACTATCTGCGCCTCGGCGCGCCGCTCAATCTCATCTGCGGCGTGACGACGGTGAGCCTCATTCCGCTCTTCTGGCCATTTTAAGAAAGGCGCGCTTTCCCTTTCACGCCGCCCGCTTTAGGGTCCGCCCGCAATCGGGGCTGCAAGGAGCGAAAAATGAGGATGCATCCAATAATAACGGCGGCCGCCGTCGCCGCGGTCTTGCTCGCCGGCTGCGGCAAGAAAGAGGCGCCGAGCGCGACGCCCGAAGAAGAGGCGGGTCAGGCGCAGCCGATCGTCCCTTTGGCCGCCTCCGACTCGAAGCTGGCCGACGAAAATCGCGTCGCCTCGGAAAAGTTCCTCGCCGAAAACGCGAAAAAGGACGGGGTCAAGACGACTGCTTCAGGTCTGCAATATAAGATTCTTTCCGAAGGCCCGCCGGACGGCTTTAGCCCCAAGGCGAGCGATGTCGTGACGGTCGAATATGTCGGCGCGCTGATCGACGGCTCGGAGTTCGATTCGTCGCGCGCGCATGGCGCGGCCGCGCGCTTTCCGCTCGATCAGGTGATCCCCGGCTGGACCGAAGGCGTGCAACTGATGAGCGAGGGCGACCGCTACCGTTTCTATATTCCCTCCGATCTCGCCTATGGCGAAACGGGAACGCCCAACGGACCGATCGGTCCGAATGCGGCGCTTATTTTCGATGTCGAGCTGCTCGACGTGACGGACCCTGAACGAAACGCCGAAGAGGCCAAAAAATTTCTCGCCGAAAACGCCGGGAAAGAAGGCGTCAAAACCACCGGATCGGGCCTCCAATATCAAATCATTTCCGAAGGGCCGGCCGGCGGCGCCTCGCCCTCGGACGCCAATATCGTCAAGGTGCATTATAAGGGGACCCTGACGGACGGGACGGAGTTCGATTCTTCCTATGCGCGGGGGGAGCCTGCCGAATTTCCGCTCGGTCGCGTCATTCCGGGATGGACCGAGGGCGTTCAGCTTATGAGCGTCGGCGACAAATACCGCTTTTTCATCCCGCCCTCGCTCGGCTATGGCGAGCAGGGCTCGCGGGACGGCTCGATCGGTCCGAACGAGGCCCTGATTTTCGAGGTCGAGCTTCTTGACGTGAAGTAGCGCCTTCCTCGCCATCCTGAATGACCGCTTGCGCGGCCTTTCAGGACGACGCCCAAGGAGGCGGCCGCCTAAAACGACCCCCGTTTTAAGCCAGCGGCGCGTCCGGAAAGGCGAGCTGCTCTCGCGCGCGCCATTCGTCGGTGACGTAGTTGATGATGAGTGTTTTTCTGACTCCGGCGATCGGCCGGGGCTCGAAGCCGTGGAGCGTTGCGCGCGATGGCACAAAGACAAAAGCCGCATTCGGGGTGAAATCGGAACGGCCGACCCAATTCCGCTCGGCGTCATAAATGTCCGTGCCGAGCGTATGATGCCGGGGATCCTTGGAGAGATAGAGCTGCATCGTGAAAAGTTTGACGCCGATGTCGGCGTGAGGCTCAAGCCAAAAGCCATCCGCATCGAGCGTATATTCTATGCGCAAATACGATCCTTTGAGCTGGGCGCCGAAGGCGTTTTCGATGGAGCTGGTTAACGCGCGCGTTTGAAACGCCTTCGCCACGGCGGCGACGGAAGGAAAGCGCGCCTGGTTCTCCTTGTCGAAGTAACGCCGCGAGTCATTATGCAGCTCGCGTTTGCCGGAAACGCCGTCGAGATCGGGCGGCTCGAAGGGAAGCGCGAGAAGATCATCGATCACGCCGCCGGGAAGACAATCGCGAAGGCGCCAGTAACGATAGGGCGTCGAGGACATTCCGCCCGATGCGATGGCTCTCCGGCAGGATGCGACGACATCCGTCGCCATCGAAGGCGCTGATGCGTCAGCCGGCGATAATGATGCGTGAGACAAGGCGGGACCCTCCCCGGAAACGCGGCGCGCATTTTCTCTCCCCTTCCGTCCTCAGGATCAATAGCGGTCGGCGTTGACCAATGATCGACATAGCGATATAAAGATATCGTTATATGACGATGAAAAGCACATTGACGGTCGACGGTTTGAAAGATCGCTTTCCTGGGCGGCCGGCGCGGATCGCGGCGCTGAAAGAGGCGCTGGCGACGCGCATTCTTGTCCTCGATGGGGCGGCGGGCACCTTCATCCAGGGCTATCGCCTCGACGAGGCGGGCTATCGCGGCGCGCGCTTCGCCGATTGGGGCTCGGAGCTGCGCGGCAATAACGACATTCTTATTCTCTCGCGGCCCGATATCGTCCGCGACATGCACAAGGCCTATCTCGCGGCCGGCGCCGATATTATCGAGACCAACACTTTTTCGGCGACCTCGATCGCGCAGGCCGATTACGGCATGGAGAGGCTCGCTTACGAGCTGAATGTCGAAGGCGCGCGCCTTGCCCGCCACGCGGCGGACGACTTCGCCGAGCCGAACAAACCGCGCTGGGTCGCGGGCGCCGTCGGGCCGACCAACCGGGCCGCCTCGATCTCTCCCGATGTGAACGATCCGGCGGCGCGAAGCGTTGATTTCGACGCCTTGCGGGCGGCCTATGCCGAAGCTGTCCGCGGATTGATCGACGGCGGCGCCGACCTCCTGCTTCTCGAAACGATCACCGATACGCTGAATGTCAAGGCGGCGATCTTCGCCATTGAAGACCTCTTCGACGAAATCGGCTTCCGCCTGCCGCTGATGATTTCGGCGATGATCCCGGATCAGTCGGGCCGCACGCTTTCCGGCCAGACGCCGGAGGCCTTCTGGAACGCCGTCCGCCATGCGAGGCCGCTAACGGTCGGCGTCAATTGCTCGCTCGGACCCGATCTGATGCGCCCCTATGTCGCCGAATTCGCGCGCCTCGCCGACGCCTATGTCTGCGCTTATCCGAATGCGGGGCTTCCGAACGCCTTTGGCGGGTATGACGAAACGCCGTCCTCAATGGCGAAGCATCTTGAGGAATGGGCGAAATCGGGGCTTCTCAATGTCGTCGGCGGCTGCTGCGGCACGACGCCGGACCACATCGCGGCCTTCGCCCGGGCGGTCAGGGGCGTTGCGCCGCGCCAAATTCCCGAGCCGCCGCGCGCGATGCGCCTTTCCGGTCTCGAAGCATTCACCCTCGCCGGGTAAGGCGCGCTTGCGCCGCGCGCCGAGAAAGGCTTTCTTCCGGCGATGATCGATCTGTCCGAACAGCGCGCCTGGATCGAGCGCCTCATCGCCCAAGACACGACCTCGTCGAAGTCGAATCTGGCGCTCATCGACGATGTCGACGCCTATCTGAAGGCGGCGGGCGCAGAGACGCATCGCGTCTATAATGAGGATCGGCAAAAGGCCAATCTCTACGCGATCATCGGCCCCAAGGTGGAAGGCGGCGTCGTCCTGTCCGGCCATACCGATGTCGTGCCGGTCGCGGGCCAGGCCTGGGAGAGCGATCCTTTCGCGGTCATTGAGAAGAACGGCAGACTCTATGGGCGCGGAACAAGCGACATGAAGAGCTTTATCGCCGTCGCCTTGTCGCTCGTCCCGGAAATGACGCGGGCGGATTTGAAACGCCCCGTCATTCTCGCGTTGTCCTATGACGAAGAGATCGGCCTTCTCGGCGCGCCGCATATGATTGCGGAAATGCGCGAAAAGCTGCCGGCGCCGTCGGCCGTCATTGTCGGCGAGCCGACCATGATGAAAGTGATCGACGGCCATAAGGGCATCGCCTCCTTCAGGGTCGCCGTCACCGGCTTTACGACGCATTCGAGCCAGACCGAC
This sequence comes from Amphiplicatus sp., assembly GCA_050183685.1. Classification (GTDB taxonomy): domain Bacteria; phylum Pseudomonadota; class Alphaproteobacteria; order Caulobacterales; family Parvularculaceae; genus Amphiplicatus. The sequence goes on along the minus strand of JBFXBB010000187.1, from coordinate 91 downwards.
CGCGGCGTCTCCGCAGTCGAGGCGGCCGCAAGGCTCTTCACCAAGATTATCGACATGCGCGAGGCGCGCGCGCGCGCCGCCGACCCCGAAT
>JBFXBB010000186.1:0-6012 GCA_050183685.1 Amphiplicatus sp. | reverse complement strand
ACAACGCCGTTCTCGGATTCACGCCGCGCCACCTCATTGGCGGAGAACTCGTTGACGGTCCGTCGTCCTTTCCCGTGATCAATCCCGCGACCGGCGAGAGCTTCGCAAGCTGCCCCGACTCCACCAAAGCGATGCTCGACGAGGCGGTCGCCAAAGCCCTCGCCGCCCAACGGGACTGGGCGGGCGTTGATGTCGCCCAGCGTCGCGACTATGTCGCCCGCTTCGCGCAGCGGCTGGTCGATCACAAGGACGCCATCGCGCGTTTGATCACCTTGGAGCAGGGCAAGCCCCTCGCCGCGTCTCTTGGCGAAGTCCAGCGCGCCGCGGACTCCATGCTTGAGATCTGCACCATTCCGATCGACGCCGAGCTTCTGAGAGAAGACGCGCGCGGGCGCGTCGAATTGCACTACAAGCCGCTCGGCGTCATCGCCGCGATCACGCCCTGGAACGTTCCGATCGCGCTCGGCGCGCCCAAAATCGCGTCGGCGCTCTATACCGGCAACACCGTCATTTTGAAGCCTTCCCGCAACACGCCGTTTTCCTCGCTGCTCATGGCCAAGGTCACGCAGGACGTGCTTCCGGCGGGCGTGTTCTCCGTGCTTACCGGCGGCGGCAGTCTGGGCCAGGCGATGTGCGAGCATCCCAATATCGCCAAGATCAACTTCACGGGCTCGGTTCCGACGGGCAAGCACGTCATGCAGTCGGCGGCGCCGACGCTGAAGCGGCTCACTCTGGAGCTCGGCGGCAATGACGCCGCGATCGTGCTCGACGACGTCGACATCGCTGAAATCGCGCCCCGCCTTTTCTTCGGCGCCTTCGGCCTTGCCGGTCAGGTATGCATGGCGATCAAGCGGCTCTATGTGCAGGAGGCGCTTTACGAGCCCCTGGTCGAACGCATGAGCCGCCTCGCCGAGCAAGCCAAATTGGGCGACGGTTTTGAGGAAGGCGTCGAGATCGGCCCGCTCCAGAACAAGGGGCAGTTCGAAGAGGTCCTTGAGATCATTGAAGAGACCAGGCAAGTTCCGGGAGCCCGGATCACCGCAGGCGGATACGCGCTCAATCGCCCGGGCTATTTCATCGCCCCGACCGTCGTCGCCGACATTCATGAGGGAACGCGCCTTGTGGATGAGGAGCCGTTCGGTCCGATCCTGCCGATCCTCTCCTTCAAAACGGTCGATGAAGCGGTGGCGCGCGCCAACGCCTCCCGTTTCGGCCTTGGCGGGTCCGTTTGGACTCGCGACGTCAAGCGCGGCGCCGAAATCGCGGCGCGATTGGAAGCCGGCTTCACCTGGGTCAATCATCATGTCGGCACCACCCGCGATCTGCCTTTCGGCGGCATGAAGGAATCCGGCATCGGCAGAAATGGCGGCGCGATCGGCGTCAAAAGCGACATGGAAGCCCAAGTCGTCTTTGCGCCTCCCGCATAATGATCAGTCCCCGTCAGACCGCATTATGAGCCAGCGCGCAATACCAGCCGTCTTCATGCGGGGCGGGACAAGCAAGGCTTTGTTCTTTCATCGGCGCGACCTGCCGCCGACCGCGTCCCCGCATGATTGCGAGGCGTGGAACGAGATCTTCCGCGCGGCGATGGGCAGCCCCGATCCCTATGGCCGGCAGCTCGACGGCATGGGCGGCGGGCAGTCCTCTCTTTCCAAGGTGGCGATTATCGCGCCTTCCGAGCGCCCCGACGCGGATATCGATTTCACCTTCGCGCAGGTGGGCGTCAAGGATCTCTCCGTCGGCTATAAGGGCAATTGCGGCAATATTTCATCCGCAGTCGGCCCTTTCGCCGTCGATGAGGGTCTCGTAAAAACCGACGGCGAGGCCGCGCGCGTGCGCATATTCAACACCAACACCGCCAAACTGATCGTCGCGACATTCGGCTTAAAGAACGGAAAGGCCGCCGTCAGCGGAGACTATGTATTACAGGGCGTTGCGGGAAGCGGCGCGCCGATCCGCCTCGCCTTTTTAAACCCTGGCGGCGCCGCGACCGGCCGCCTGCTGCCGACGGGCCGGGCGACCGACAAGCTTGAATTCGATAATGGCGACGCGATCGAGGCGAGCCTCATCGATGCGGCAAATCCCGTCGTCTGCGTCATGGCGTCGGCGATCGGCTTGCGAGGCAACGAAGCGCCGTCGAGGCTGCGCGACGATGACGAGGCGATGGCCCGTTTCGAAGAGATCCGCATCGCGGCGGCGCTGAAAATGGGCCTCGTCAAGGATCGCGCCGAAGCAGAGACCCGCGTAAAAAATCTGCCGCTCGTCGCCTTGCTCGCCGACAAGGCATCCGGCGCGTCTGGGGCCGATCTCGAAACACGCATGATTTCGGCGGGACTGCCGCATGGGGCGGTCCCTTTGACGGGCGCGATGTGCCTCGCGGTCGGCGCGCGGATTCCCGAAACGCTGCTCAACAGGATCGTACGGGATGACGCGCAGGACGGCCGGCTTCGCATCGCCCACGCCAGCGGCGTGATCGACGTCGAGGCCACAGTTAAGACGCAACAGGGCGTACTCGACGCGGTGGAGGCGGTTGTGTTTCGCACGGCGCGCCGACTGATGGAGGGCCGGATTCTGGCGCCTCTTTAGAGCACCCCAGATTCCGGACAATCGCCTTCGACGCCTCGCCGATCGTCGTCACCCCGCCGGCTGCCGCCCCCGCTCTTTACAGGGAAGGCAAAGTCTTTATCGTGCCCGCCGAAGCCTCATCGAAATTTGACGGTGGCCATTCTCCTTACAGGCGCGGCAGGCTTTATCGGAGCGCATGTCGCGCGGGCGTTGCTTGCGCGCGGAGAGACGATCGTCGGCGTCGACAATTTGAATGACTATTATGCGCCGGCGTTGAAACAGGCGCGACTCGCCTGGATCGGGGAGTCGCCGGCGTTTGACTTCATCCCTTGCGACATTGCGGACGCCGAAGCGCTCGAACGCGCCGTCGGGCCGCGCACGATCAGCCGGGTCGTGCATCTCGCGGCGCAAGCGGGCGTGCGCTACTCGCTCGAAAACCCGATGGCCTATATCCAGTCGAATATCGCCGGCCACGCGGTGATGCTCGAATTCTGCCGCCGCCGCGGCGGCGTCGAGCACATGGTCTACGCCTCGTCCAGTTCCGTTTACGGCGGCAACACGAAACTCCCCTTTTCAGAAACGGACCCGGTCGACCGGCCCGTCTCACTCTACGCCGCGACCAAAAAAGCGGACGAATTGATGAGCCATGTCTACAGCCATCTTTTCGGGTTGCCGCAAACCGGGCTCCGCTTTTTTACAGTATACGGCCCTTGGGGCAGGCCGGACATGGCCTATTGGACCTTCACGGACGCCATTCTCAGCGGCCGGCCGATCCGCATCTTCAACAATGGCGACATGCGGCGCGACTTCACCTATATAGACGATGTCGTCGCAGGGCTCCTCGCCTGCCTCGATCATCCGCCGCCGGCTGATCGGGCGCCGCCGCATCGGGTCTTTAATATCGGCAAGAGCGAGCCCGATGCGCTGCTCGATTTTGTCGGGCTGCTCGAACGTCTGCTCGGACGCAAGGCCGAGCGGGTCTTTGCGCCGATGCAGGCGGGCGACATAAAGGAGACCTTTGCGGATCTTTCCGAAATCGAGCGCGCGGTCGGCTACCGGGCGACGACCTCGCTTGAAGAGGGACTGCCGCGCTTCGTCGACTGGTATCGCAACTATCACGGAGTCTGACGGTTGCGCGGCGAAAGGGTTCGCCGCGTCGCGGCGAGAAGGAGAAAAACGGGGATGACGAGCATCCCCGCATAGAAATGCCAGCGCCGGAGCGCCGCGCAGAAATCCTCGCTCACGGCCGGCCGCCAAAGCCGACGCGAATTCCGGCGAAGACCGCGCGGCCCTCGCCCGGCGTGAAGACGCTGAGACTGGGCGCGAGGCGCGCATCGGCGAGCGTCGAATAATTGAGGACATAACCGCGGTCGGCGAGATTGCGCGCCTCAAGGAACAGGGCCGCGCCGGGCGCGATTTCATAGGAGGCCTCGATCCCGGCGAGGAGATAGCCGGGCGCGGCGAAAATGTTCGCGTAATCGACGAAATTCTCGCCGGTCTGGAAATAGACATTCGGCGCGAGGCGAAAGCCCCGGTAGTCAAACGCGACTTCCGCGCGGCCGACATGTTCGGCGATTCCGGCGAGCCGGTTGTCGCCATAGACGGGGTCGGCGTCGAAATGGAAATCGTTCCAGGAATAGACAATCCGTGGACTGACCGAAAGACCCTTCCAGTCCTCGACAAGCGCCAGGCGCGCCAAGAGCTCGACCCCGCGATGCACGGTGTCGCCCGCGTTGAAGACGGGCGCCGGGATCAGCGGATTGGCCGCGAAGGCGACGAACTCGCCCTCGATCGCCGCGTCGTAATAGGAAAGCTCGAAGCCGAGCGGGCCGAGACGCCCGCGCGCGCCGATCTCATAGGTCAGCGCGTCCTGCGCCTTGATCGGCGTGAAGCCCGCAACGCCCGCTTGGGTCAGGTCCGAAAATGTCGGCGGCTCGGAGGAGGCCGCGGCGTTCGCAAAGAAGGAAAGCCCCTCCGCCGGCCGCCACAACAGGCCGAGATGCGGACTTCCTTCCTTAAAGACGATGCGCGCGTCCTCGGCATTGTCGAGATTGTCGTCATAATCGCGGATCGTGCGCAGATAGTTGACGCCGATAATCGCCTCGACGCGCGGCATGAACTCGGCGCGGAACTCGCCATAGCCTTCGATCGAGGCGGACAATTGCGCCGAATCGCCGATGAGCGGGCCCTCCGCGCCGGCGAAATTGAGCCGCACGCGGCCGTCGAGATTGGTGCGGCGATAGCGCATGCCGAGCGTCCAGCTTGCCGGAACCCCGAAGAGATCGGCCCCGCCCTCATAGCGGGCAAAGCCCGTATAGTCCTTTGAGTCCTGAAGAACGAAGACCGGGACCGGATGATAGAGAGTCTTTTGCGCATAGGAGCCGCCGACGAGGAAGCGCCCGGCCGCCGTCTCGATCCGCGTCGTCGTGAAGAAACGCTTGGCGACCATGTCGCGCTGATGGTTCTGGAGAACGCTCGCCGGATTGGCGGCCCGCGGCGTGTTCAGCGCGTCGTCGAGACTCAAGGAGCCCGAGAGCTCCTGATCGATATCGCCGTAGAGAACGCCCGCGCGCGTCTCGACGGCCTCGTTCCAATGAAGGCCGAGATTGGCGTAGAGCCGTTCGTTTCGCTGCGCGGCGTGATCGCGAAAGCCGTCCTGGCGTTGCCATGTCCCGGCTAAAGCCGCATCGAAGCGCCCGAAATCCTCCGCGACGCGCGCATTGACCCGGCCTGTCCCGAAAGAACCGCCTTCGGCGCGGATGAACACGCGCTCATCGACGCTTTTCGCCGTCGCGCCCTCGATTTCGATCGCCCCGCCGAGGCTTGCGGCCCCCGTGCGAAAGGCGTTCGCGCCTTTGAGCACATTCACATGCGAGGCGAAGAGAAGATCCATCTCCTGAAAATCGCCGAAGCCGTCGGCGGCGTTCAGGGGGACCCCGTTCAGCAAAAGCTCGACGCCGCGCAGATGGAAGTTGTTGGCGAGCCCCGAGCCGCGCACGGAAAGCCGGCCGTCCTCGCCGAAATTCGGCTGCATGACAACGCCCGGCACGAAAGCGAGCGCGTCGCGCAAGGAGACGGCGTAGCGATCCTCATAATCCTCGATCGGCACGAGGTCGACATTGCCGGGCCGGGCCTCGGCGAAGGCTTTCGCCTCGGCGAGCGCGTCGCGGCGCGTGTCGGAGACGATGATCTCGTCGCGCGGCGCGGCGTCATCGGCATGGGCGAAAGACAGACACGACAAGAAAAGGCACGACAAGAAAAGGTACGACAAGAAAAGCGGCGCGGCGCGCCCGCAAAGAAAGACAAAACGCATGATGGATATCCCCGTTGAAAGACTTACGAAAACGACGTCGGTCTCAACGGGCCAGAGGCGGTCCTTGCGCGGGCGGCGGCGGCGCGGCGAGGCCGCGGCCGATCGAGACAATGACAAGACGCGCCGCGCGGCGC
>JBFXBB010000185.1:0-6127 GCA_050183685.1 Amphiplicatus sp. | reverse complement strand
TTCGGCATCGCCTCAAGGACGACGGCGGCAGTTGTCGACGCAGCGAACGCGGCCTCCGACGCCGCTGTCGACGGGATTATTCCGGCCGGCCCGCCTTCGCCCAATGTGTTCACGACGCAAGACAGCGCGACATATGTCATTACCAACACGCTGAACAATCAGGTCATCAGCCATGAGGTGGATTTCAACGTGTTTGTCGAGAATTTCGACTTCACGATGTGCCTGCTCTCCGGCGCCCTGTCCGCGCGTCGCATCGCCAATGACCAGGCCGACCTTGGCGCGCTGAACTAGCGCGGCGAGCACTTCATCTCGATCGGCGCGCTCGCGCGGCCCATCCTTCGTGACGCGCCTTCGGCGCTCCTCAGGATGAGGCTTTCCTCTGTTGCAACAAGCAGGGCCTCATCCTGAGGAGGCGCGCAAGCGCCGTCACGAAGGATGGGCCGCGAAGGATGGGCCGCGGGGGATGGGCCGCGGGGCTCTGACTCGGATCGATCGCCGCATGAACTAACGCGCCAAGTTTCGTCGCCCGCCTTTCTAAATCGCCCTCTCCTTAAGCCTTTATCTTAAGCCTTCACCACGGCCGGCACGCTCGCGCCCTTGCCCTCGCCCCCCGGCGCGTCGGGATCGGCGATGAACTCGAAGGCGAGCTTGGCGGCGTCATCCGGATCGACGCTCACTTTGACGACCCCGCCGCCTTTCAAGCTGCCGAACAGGATTTCGTCGGCGATCGGCTTCTTCACATGCTCCTGGATGACGCGCGCAAGCGGGCGCGCGCCCATCTCATCGTCGAAGCCGCGCGTCGCCAGCCAGCGCGTCGCTTCGGGCGTGAGCTCAAAAGTGACATTCCTGTCCGCGAGCTGCGCTTCGAGCTGGAGAACGAATTTCTCGACAATGCGGTCGATGATCGCGGCCGAGAGCCCGGCGAAATGCACCGTCGCATCGAGACGATTGCGAAATTCTGGCGTAAACATGCGTTTGATCGCGGCCTCGGTCTCGTCGCCGCGCTTGCCGCCGGCGAAGCCGATCGCAAATTTCGCCGCGTCCTGCGCGCCCGCATTCGTCGTCATGATGATGATGACATTGCGGAAATCGACCTTGCGCCCGTTCGAGTCCGTAAGCTGGCCGTTATCCATGACCTGGAGCAGGATATTGAAGATTTCCGGATGCGCCTTCTCGATCTCATCGAGGAGGAGCACCGAATGCGGATGCTGGTCGATCGCGTCGGTCAAAAGCCCGCCCTGATCGAAGCCGACATAGCCCGGCGGCGCGCCGATCAGGCGCGAGACCGTATGGCGTTCCATATATTCCGACATGTCGAAACGAATGAGTTCGACGCCCAGCGCGAAAGCGAGCTGCTTTGCGACCTCGGTCTTGCCGACGCCGGTCGGCCCGGCGAAAAGATAGCTGCCGATGGGCTTCATCGGCTCGCGGAGCCCCGCCCGCGACAGCTTGATCGCCGCGGCGAGCTGTTCGATCGCGGCGTCCTGTCCGAACACGACCCGGCGCAAATCCTCGCCGAGATTGCGAAGGCGCTCGGTATCCGTCTTCGAGACCGATTTCGGCGGAATGCGCGCCATCTTGGCGACGACTTCCTCGATTTCTTCCGCGCCGATGACTTTTTTGCGCGACGAGAGCGGGAAAAGCATCTGGCGGGCGCCAGCCTCGTCAATGACGTCGATCGCCTTATCGGGAAGCTTGCGGTCGGTCATATATTTCGCCGAAAGGTCGGCGGCCGCCTTGATCGCTTCATCGGTATATTGAACGCGGTGATGCTCCTCAAAATAGGGTTTGAGGCCGGTCAGTATCTTCACCGTGTCATCGACCGTCGGCTCGATGACATCGATCTTCTGGAAGCGCCGAGCGAGCGCGCGGTCCTTTTCGAAATGCTGGCGGTATTCCTTATAGGTCGTCGAGCCCATGCAGCGCAGCGTTCCCGACTGTAGAGCGGGCTTCAACAGATTCGAGGCGTCCATCGCCCCGCCCGACGTCGCGCCGGCGCCGATCACCGTGTGAATCTCATCGATGAAAAGGATCGCGTCCTCGTGCTCTTCAAGTTCCTTCAAGACGGCTTTGATCCGCTCCTCGAAATCGCCGCGATAGCGCGTGCCGGCGAGAAGCGCGCCCATATCGAGGGCGTAGATCGTCGCGCCTTCGAGGACTTCGGGCACTTCCTCGTCGACGATTTTGCGCGCGAGGCCTTCCGCGATCGCGGTCTTGCCGACGCCCGGATCGCCGACAAGCAGCGGATTGTTCTTGCGCCGGCGGCAGAGCACCTGAATCGAACGTTCAACCTCAGCCTCGCGTCCGATCAGGGGGTCGATCTTGCCGCGCCGCGCCTTCTCATTGAGATCGACGCAATAGGCATTAAGGGCGCTCTCGCCCTGCTTGGCGCCGGCCTCGCCCTCCTCGTTCGCGCCACGAGGCGGACGCGATGTATTTTCGCCCGGCCGCTTGGCGAGACCATGCGAGATGTAGTTGACGGCGTCGAAGCGCGTCATGTCCTGCTGCTGTAGGAAATGCGCGGCATGCGATTCGCGTTCGGCGAAGAGCGCGACGAGAACATTCGCGCCCGTCACTTCCTCGCGGCCGGAAGACTGCACATGGATGACGGCGCGCTGGATGACGCGCTGAAAGCTCGCTGTCGGTTTCGCCTGCTCGCCATTTTCGAGTTTCAGATTGGCGAGGTCATTTTCGATGAATTCATAAAGATGGCGCTGCAAAAGATCGATATCGACATTGCAGGCGCGCATCACCGCGGCCGCATCCTGGTCCTCTGTAAGCGCGAGCAGAAGATGCTCCAGCGTCGCGAGTTCATGGCCGCGCTCGGTCGCAAGACCGATCGCCCGGTGCAAGGCTTGATCGAGACTTCTGCTAAAGGACGCCACTCGCCTACTCCCGTTCCATAGTGCATTGAAGGGGATGTTGGTTGCGCCGCGATAGCTCCATCACCTGCGCGACCTTCGTCTCCGCCACTTCATACGTGTAAACGCCGCAGATCCCGACTCCCGTCTGGTGGACATGCAGCATGATGCGCACCGCCTCTTCGGGGCCCTTTTTGAAGACGGCCTGAAGCAACCACACAACGAATTCCTGCGGCGTGTAGTCGTCATTCAGGAGAATGACTTTGTAGAGAGAGGGGCGCTTCGTCTTCGGCGCCGTCTTGGTGACGACGCCAATGCCGATTCCCGGCCCCTGGTTATTGTCCTGTTCTTCCGCCATTAACGCCGCGCTACGGGATTCCTTGGTTCACCTGTCCATTAAATATGTATCCGCGTAGTGTTGAAAAGACGCAAATTGCGGCTTTTGTTGCAGCGCACGCCCTCAGCTTATGGAAATCGTCACGAAAACCAGCGGATAAAAGGGGGGCGCTCAAACTTTTTAACGGGCGCGGCAATTGATCTAGGGCCGGTCGCGCTTCACTTCCCCATCATTCCGGGACCGCTCGAAGAGCGGAACATGGACTCCGGAAACGGCGGCGGCGGCTAGATTCCGGGCTCGCCGCGCGCGGCGCTCGGAATGACAGTCAAAGCGTTGACTCTCAATAGGCTCTAAATCGGCAAGCGCCGGCTATGATAGTGTCGCCGTTTCGCCGCCTGAGCCGGCGAGGAGAGCGGATGCAAAAAAGCCCGGCGGAACGCGCCGGGCCTTTCCTACGCAACACAAATTCGTGCGAAGGGCGCTCTCTGTCTTACGGACGATAAGACTGAACTATGTCGACAAATTCGCCATAGCGCGCGGTCAGAGGTTCAGCCGCGGCTTTGGTCGTGGACACCCATTGGTCCGCAATCTTGTTGAACTGGCCGAGATTCTTCTCAAAGGTCGTCCGCACATAATCGCTTTGGATGTCGAGCGCCTCTTGAACGCTCTTCGAGGCGGCAGCGGCCTTGGCGGCGGCTACGCTGTCCTCATAGCTTGCTTTGGCGAAGGCGGCCTGCTCAGTTGTGAGCTTCTCCACGCCCTTGGCGAAGGAGCCGGCCGAGGCCATGAGCGCCTCAAGCGAGTTCTTCTGAAAATCGGCAAAGCTGCTAATGCTTTTCGCGAACCGGTCGTAGCCTTCTTTAAACACTTCCGGATTCATAGCCGTCAGCGACTCAAATGCATCTGCGACGCCGGCGGTCTTCTTAGCGGTGGCCATTCTTGTCTCCTTTGGCGACGATAGGGGGAGGCGCGGCGCCTCCTCATTGTGCGCTGCAACATAGGCGCCCCGGACTGGGCCGTCAAGTGAAACTTGTGCGACGCACAAAATCTTTTTTGGAGAAATTCTTAGGGAGGGTTAACGCTTGGTTTACTACCGCTCGCCATTATCGCCGGGCCGCCTATAGCGGCATGGCGCTTGCTCTGAAATCGCCCGTTGCGCGGCCAGGCGGCGCCAGAATCGGGGCGGCGCTTATCCTTGCATCTTGCAAAGCGCGCGTGAACGGGCGAGGCTCGGGCGATGAAGCTGTTGTTGCGTCTTATCCTCACGGGTTTCTTGGGGCTTGGGCTGATAATCGCCCCCGCTGCGGCCGCCAACGCCAAATATGCGGCCATTATCATGCACGCCGATTCGGGCGACGTGCTCTTCGATCGCTACTCGAACGAGCCGCGCTACCCTGCGTCGTTAACCAAGATGATGACCCTCTATCTGCTCTTCGAGGAGCTTGAAGCGGGTCGTCTCGCCCTTTCCTCCGACCTCGCCATATCCGCCCAGGCCGCCGGCCAACCGCCCTCCAAGCTCGGGCTGACCGCCGGCGAGACGATCGACGTCGAGACCGCTATCAAGGCGCTTATCGTCAAATCGGCCAATGACGTCGCCGTCGTCGTGGCTGAAGCAATTTCCGGCTCGGAATGGCGCTTCGCCCAGAAGATGACCGAAAAGGCGCACGCCGTTAATATGAGCCGGACGACCTTTCGCAACGCTTCTGGTTTGCCGAACTCCAAACAGGTCACGACCGCGCGCGATCTTGCAACCCTGGGTCGTAGGCTCATCCAGGATTTTCCCCAATATTATCATTATTTCTCCGTCAACAGCTTTGAATGGAATGGAAAAACCTATTTGACGCACAACGCCGTCGCCCGGACCTTCCCAGGAGCCGAGGGGCTAAAAACGGGTTATACGCGCGTTTCCGGTTTTAATCTGGCGACCAGCGCATCGCGTAACGGCGATCGGCTGATCGGCGTCGTTCTTGGCGGCCGCTCGGTCAGAACGCGCGACGCGCATATGCGCGAAATCCTCACGGATGCTTTCGCGGAACTCAAACGCGATCCGACGCTGATCGCCTCCCTCTATCGCAACACGCCGAGCCCGCGCCTGAAGCCGACTCTGCTCGCCGCGCTTCAGGCTCAAAAGGCCGCGCCGACCGTCGCCGAAAGCGAGGCCCTTCGCGGCGAGATCGCCGTCGCGGCGGCGACCTTCGGCCCGGCGAGTCCGGCCGATCCCGAAGACGCGATTGGCGCGCTCATCGCGACCACAGCGGCGGACCCGGACGACTTTAACGAATATGAGCGCGCTCGCCTCGCATCGCTGACGCCGACCGAGGACGGCGCTGTCGGCGAGGGCGACGCCGAGGCCGTGATCGGCGGCTGGAATGTCCAGATCGGCGCCTATTCGAGCAAGGATTTCGCCCAGCGGGAGCTAGAAAAGGCCGCCGTCTCGGCCGGACTGATGGACCGCCCGCGCGGGGTCAATCCGATTACGGGGCCCGACGGCAAATCGCTCTACCGCGCGCGCTTTACCTCGATGACGCCGGTCGAGGCCGGCGCGGTCTGCGAAATGCTGCGCGCGCGCAAGCTTTCCTGCCTCGTCATCTCCGAACCGACGGCGCGCTGACGCATCGCCAAGCCTGAAGGAAGACCGGACATCGCTTGATGCCTCCTTCGCGGCTGCCTTACACTCCGTTTGTCGCCGCGAGGAATCCCCGATGACATCGGACAAGAACCTGTTCAAGGTCCCTGCTAACTTTGCCCGCAACGCAACTATCAACGCTGCGCAAGAAAAAAATCTGCGCGCGCTCGCGGAGAGCGATCCGGACGCCTATTGGTCGCAGATCGCCGCGCGCGTCGACTGGATCAAGCCTTTCACCAAGGTCTCGGACGTCTCTTTCAAGCTTGAGGATTTCCGCATCAAGTGGTTCGAGGACGGCGTTTT
>JBFXBB010000184.1:0-6131 GCA_050183685.1 Amphiplicatus sp. | reverse complement strand
GTCGCCGATGGCGAGGACGGCCGCCTCGCGCTGCACGATGAGGCCCATCGCCTTCTTCGGGGCGCGGTCGGGATCGGCCGCGCCGCCCGCCTCGAAGGCGCCGGCGAGCGCGCCGAGGGTTTCTATGGCCGGGACCCGGCCCCATTCAAGGCGGTCGAGCAGCATGCGGGCGTGAAAGGCCGTGCGGTCCGTCAGCACCGTGTTGAGCGCGGCGAGCGATATCGCCGCGCCCAGCATCCGCGTCAGGTTGAAGACGCCGGACGCGCTTTTGACCTGCGCCGGCGTCAGGCTCCCCATCGCCGTGACGCTGATCGTCTGCATCGCGAACATCAGCCCGACGCCGCGCGCGACCTGCGGCCAAAAAAGCTCCCAGAAGTCCCACTCGGCGGTGATTTTGGTGAGCGCATAGGCGCTCCATCCCAAAAGAAGAAAACCGGCGCCGGCGACGATCCGCGGATCGAAGCGCCGCGAGGAAAGGCCCGAGAAAGGCGCGGCGACGAACATTGCCGCCCCCGACACCGCGAGCGTCGCGCCGATCTCCATCGCGCTGTATCCGCGCACGCGTCCGAGAAAGAGGGGCAGGATGAATGTCAGGCCGTAGAACATCGCGCCCATAGCAAGGCCCATAATATTGCCGAGCAGAAAATTGCGGTTTTGCAGCGCGCGAAGATCGACGATCGGCTCGCGCGCGCTGAGCGTCCGGCTGAGGAACCACGCAAAACAGCAAAGCGCGACGGCGCTCATCAGGGCGATCGACGGGCTCGCGAACCAGTCGTTGTCGGGTCCCTCTTCGAGCACATATTGGCCAAGGCCGAGCGCAAGACCGAGAAGCGCAAAGGCCGTAAGGTCAAACCGCTTCAGCAGCCCGTGATCGGCCTTGTCGAAATCGGCGTAGAGCCACACGACCGCCGTGATGACGGCGCCGGGGATGACATTGATCAGAAACAGCCAGTGCCAGGAATATTGCTCGGTGATCGCGCCGCCGAGCGTCGGCCCGACCGTCGGGGCCATCGTCACGATGAGGCCCATCGCCGCGGCCATCGGGCCTTGATGGCGGCGCGGAAAGGCGGAGAAGGCGATCGCATAGATGATCGGAATCGGCAGGCCGCTCGCAATTCCCTGAAAGGCGCGCATGATGACGAGCGATTGAAGGTTCCAGGCCATCGCGCAGCCGAGGCTGGCGAGCGTGAAGCCCGCCATCGCGAGTGCGAAAACGACGCGGCTCGACAGCGCCCTGATGAGATAGCCGGTGATCGGAATGATGATGACTTCGGCGATGAGATAGGACGTTTGAAGCCAGCTCACTTCGTCGGCGCTCGCCGCAAGGCTCGTTTGGATCTTCGGGATCGAGGCTGCGACGATCTGCGTGTCGAGCATGCAAAAGAAAAGGCCGATGACCATGATGCTGAAAACGGCGAGACGGCGCTTGTCGAGCGTTTCGGGCGGGCCCGTTTCGTCGGCGGGCGCCGGCGCGCCGCCGTTCGGCGCGTCTTCGGCGATGCCGGCGCCTTTCATCGGACGCCCGCGGCGAGTTCGTCCTGCGAGCGGCGCGGCGAGAAGAGGCTCGTCGTTTTCGGATCGCCCGTTCGCGTGTCGATGCTCGCCGTGACCGACAGCCCCGGCAAAAGCGCAATGCCGGCCGGCGCGTCGACAAGGCGGATTTTCACCGGGACGCGCTGCACGATCTTCGTGAAATTGCCGGTGGCGTTTTCGGGCGGCAACAGGCTGAATTCAGCGCCGCTCGACGGCGACAGGCTGTCGACGACGCCCTCGATATCGGCCTCGGGATAGGCGTCGATCTTGATACGGACTTTTTCGCCCGGGCGGATTTGCGCGAGTTGCGTCTCCTTGAAGTTCGCGACGACATAAGCGTCCTGGATCGGAACGAGCGCCATCAGCCGGCGGCCCGTCGAGGCGTATTCGCCGGCGCGCACGCTCACATTGCCGACGACGCCGTCCGTCTCGGCGCGGAGGACGGCGTCGCCCGCGGCGATTTCGGCAAGCTCAAGGGCGGCCTTGCCCCAGGCGAGCGCCGCGCGGGCTTCCTTATGGCGGGCCTCGATGACGGCGCCCTCGGCCTCGGCGGCGGCAAGGCCGGCGGCGGCGCTGTCGAGCCGCGCCTTGCCGGCTTTCAGCGCGCTTGTGCGCTCATCGAGCGCCTGGCGCGTCGCGACGCCGCCCGTCACGAGTTCGGCCGTGCGTTTGTAGTCGGCCTCGACAAGATTGAAGGCCGCCTCGGCGCTTTTCACGGTGGCGCGTGCGTCAGCGATTTTAGACTGGTTGAGCGCGATCTCCTTGGCGACCGTATCGAGGGCCGCGCGGCGGGCCTCATAGTCGGCCGTCGCCTGGCGAACCCGCGCGGCATAGTCGTCGGGCTCGATTCGCACCAGCGCGTCGCCGCGTCTGACGAGCGCATTTTCCTCGACGAGAACGTCTTCGATCCGCCCTGGCGTCTTGGCCGAAACGACGACGGTGTCGGCCTTCACATAGGCATTGTCGGTCTTTTGGAAAAAGCGCCCGTAAAGCGCCCAGCGCCCCCCGGCGACGAGAGCAAAAAAGACGACGGCGCCGATGACCGCCAACAGAAGGACGCGTTTCATGAAACAAAGACCTTGAAAGGAACCGGAACGAGCGCCAAATTATCATACTAGACGGTTTATTATGAAAATACGCTTAATCCGCGCCGTCGCAAGGCCCTTGGCGCAATAAAATCCGGCGGGGGCGGGCGGGGGATGCGTCAAAAATAGGCGGCGAGCTGGCCATAGGCGAAAAGCGTCCGGTCCGCCGCCGGCGCGCCGGGCGCTTCCCGCGCAAAGCGTCCGTGGATCAGGGCCGAGGCGCCGATTTCCGCCTGAAGACGCTTTTCGATGAGCCAGTAACGCGCGCGCGCGTCGATCGCATGGCCGATAAAGGCGCCCGACCGGCCGGTCGGATCGCGCAATTGCGCGACCACCCAGCCATCCGTCGGCGAGGCGAGGGAGGCCGCCTTATAGGCGAGGCGCGCATCGGCGCGGGCGGAAGGCGCGATCTCGACGCGAAAGCCGGGCGCGGAAAGATTGGCCGGCGCCAAGGGGCCGTGAAGGCTCGTATTGCCGAGATCAGTGCGGCGCGCGCCGAACAGAGACTCATATTGGTCGACATGGCCGTCATTGGGGTCCTTGTCGCCGCTCGCCTGATCGAAGTCGACGGCGAGCCGAAGCGCCAAGGGATTGTCGAATGTATAGCCGAAGGCGGCATGGAGCGTCCAAGCGCGCACGCGCAGATCGCGGACATCGCTTGCGGCCGCCGTCGCCCGCCGCTCGCCGAAGCGCGCCGCGGCTTCGAGATCGACATCCCAGGCGCTGCGCGCCGGGGCGCGATAAAGGCGAAAGCCTGGCGTCACATAGCGCCGGTTCGGCGTTTGAAGCCCCGCGCCGTCGCTTTCATTCAATCCATAGAGGTAAGCTTCCGCCCAGATGTCCTTTCCGAGGCCGGGAAAGGCGTTCGCGCGGCGATAATGCGCCGCCCAGACCCAGCGCCGCCACCGCTCCCGGTCGAACGCGACCTCATTCGCCCCGAGCGCGTCGCGATCCGTCGGCGCCTGCTCGACAGGCGAGACGACGAAGAGATGCAGTTCGTCGCCGTCATCCGTCTTTGTACGGAGATAAAGGCCGGTATGGCTCTTGATGACATTGCCGAAATTCGTGCGGGCGATCTGGCGCCGGCTGCCGATGTCGAGCGTCATCCGGCCGATCGTCGCCTCCGTCTGGCCGCCAAGGGGCGAGGGAAAGGCGATGCGGGCGTAAGCCTGGAGCACGTCGAAGGGATTGACATAGCCCGTTGTGAGCGGCGTGCCGGAATCGTCGAGATAGGCGCGCGAATCTTGAAATTCGACGCCGACAAGGGCGGGTCCGATATCCGCCTTGAGATGGAGAAGCGTGCGGAAGGCGAGCAGTTGGTCGCCGCCGCTTCCGCCGGCGCGGAACTGGCCGTCGAGGGTCTCGTAGCGCATCCGCGCTTCGCCGCTCGCCGTGATCGCGCCGGCGCTCGCCGGCGCGGCGAGAAAAAGGACGAAGAGAGCAAGGGCGACTCTGATTGGCGCTCGACGATGCATCATCGGCTGAAGCCGTCGAACGCCGGTCCCCGCCATCGTCCCGAAGCGCGCTTGGACGCTCTTCAGGATGACGGCTGCAAAGGCGATCTTGTTCCGGACCGTTTGAAAGTCGGTCGTCACCGTCATTCCCATTGTTCGGGGCGCCGCGCGAGCGGCGAACCCGGATCCAGCCTGCCGGCTCCATTCCGGATTCCGGGTCCCGGCCTTCAGCCGGCCCCGGAATGAAGAGACTCTCAACAGGCTCCAATGCAATCACGCATTAAAATGCGCCGCGGCGGACGCAAGCCTTATTGCGCGATCGGCGCCGGAGGCTTGACGCGCCTCGGCCCCATCCCTTAATCCTGCGCGCGCTCATCGAGACCGGCTGAGGGACAGGCCCGAAGACGCCGGGGCAACCAGTCGCGGGACTTCATTTCGCGGAAATGGTGCCAACTCCTGCGGTGGCCGACGGGGTTTCGCCTTCAAGGCCGGCCGAGAGATGAGGAGGCGGACGGCCTTGCGCCGCCCGCCGCCGAAGTCCGGTTTCCGCGAAAACTCGATGGGTTGCGGACCTAGAGAGAAGGGAGAACCGGAACATGTCCCAACCCACGAAAAAGCCCGAGAACGAGGCCGTCGAGCCTGCCGCCCGCGACGCGCGGCAAGGGCCGAGCGCGCGCACCATCGCCGCATCCGCCGGCATTCGCGCCGACAAGGCGTTTCGGGCGGTCATTCCGCCGCTGCATCTGTCGGTCATGTATGCCTGGGACGAGGTCGGCAAAAAGCCGGAATGCGACTATTCGCGCACGAATAATCCAACCCGCGCTCTCTTCGCCAACGCCGTCGCCGCGCTTGAAGGCGGCGCCGGCGCGACCATCGTCTCTTCCGGCATGGCGGCGGTCGACCTCGTCTTTCATCTCCTGAAAGCCGACGATCTCGTCGTCGCGCCGCATGATTGCTATGGCGGCACGCGACGGCTTTTGAACGCGCGGTCAAAACGCGGCGATCTCAGGGTTCAATATGCCGATTTCACCGACGAGGCCGCGCTCGATGCGGCGATCCAGAAAGGCGCAAAGCTCGTTTTGATCGAAACGCCGTCAAATCCGCTCTTGCGCGTGACCGATCTCGCGGCGGTCATCAAAAAAGCCCATGACGCGAAGGCGCTCGCCGCCGTCGACAACACTTTTCTGTCGCCGGTGTTGCAGCGTCCCTTCGATTTCGGCGCGGATTTCGTCATTCATTCGACGACGAAATATTTGAACGGCCATTCCGACGTCGTCGGCGGCGCCGTCGTTGCGCGCGATCCGGGTTTTGCGGCGGAGCTCGCCTGGTGGGCGAATTGCATCGGCTCGACGGCGAGTCCGTTCGATTCCTGGTTGTCGCTGCGCGGGCTTCGCACCTTGCATTTGCGGGTCGCCGCGCAGGTCGAAAACGCTAAGGCCGTCGCCGAAGCGCTCGTTAAACATTCGGCCGTCGCCAGGGTCTTTTATCCGGGCCTTGCGACGCATCCGGGCCACGAGATCGCCGCGCGCCAGCAGGCCGGATTCGGCGCCATTCTCTCCTTCGAATTGAAGGGCGGCTTTGAGGCCTCGAAGCGCTTTCTAGAAGCGCTCGACATCTTTTCGATCGCGGCCTCGGTCGGCGGCGTCGAGAGCCTCGCCTGTCATCCCTGGTCGGTGACCCATGCGGGCATTCCTGAAGAGGAGCGCCGCGAGGCCGGGATCACCGAGGGCCTCATCCGGCTTTCGCTCGGCATTGAGGGGACCGAGGACATCCTCGCCGATCTCGCCCGCGGCCTCGCCGCGGCGGAGCCGCGCGCGGCCGCTTAAAATCCCGGCCGCGCTGGAAAAGGGCCGGCAATGAAGCGCCGAAAGGAAAAAGGCCGGGACAAAGCCCCGGCCTGTTCTGTTTCTTTGGCGATCAGCGCCCCGTCAGCTCGAATAATACATCGCATATTCGACCGGATGCGGCGCCATTTCGAAGCGCTTCACCTCGGCCATTTTGAGCTCGATATAGGACTCGATCTGGTCGTCCTTGAAGACATTGCCCTTTTTCAGGTAGG
>JBFXBB010000183.1:0-6144 GCA_050183685.1 Amphiplicatus sp. | reverse complement strand
GCGTAAGGCCCCAATCCGCCCTATTTCGACAGGCTGAGATTTCTGAGGCTCGTTGCGATTTGCTCGAAGGCGCTTGCAAGCTCGCTCGCGGTCGAGGGCTCGAAATAATGGCCGGGCGTTGAGCCGCAATCGCGCAGCAAATTGCGTATGACGGCGTCCGAAACGTCGAAGGCGATGGTGTAGACGACAATTCCGTCGGCCTTGGCCGCGTCGCAGAGACGGTCCGTCAGGTCATTGGCGAGGCTTTTATTGTTGCTGTCATGGGCCGGATAGGTCGGCGCCTTGGTGTTTTCGCCATCTGTAAGGAGAACGAGCGCCTTCATGCCGTGCTTTGCTTCGAGGACGGGCTTCGTGACGCCCTCGCTGAATGGGGCGCCATTTGAAAGCGCGCGCCATCCCCAAGCGAGGCCCGCCGGAATATAGGTGTAGCCGCTCGCGACCATGCCGTTGATCGCCGCGTGGATCGCCGTCTCGTCGGTCGCCATCGGCAGGATCGGCTGCGGGCAGGGAACGCCGTCGAGCCCCGGGACCGGATTGGCGACATAGTCGGAATCTTCCGTGTTCGCCGGAAAGTTCCGCGAGCCGACGCAGCCCGCCCAGGCGGCCGTCGTCGGGCCCATCCAGCTCGCCGTCTTGTTGGCGAGGCCGACATTCACATATTGCGCGAAAGGAACGAGGCCGACTTTCGTCTGCGCGTCGGGATGCGCGAACAAGGTGTCGACGAGGTCATTGGCGGCGGTTTTCAGCGCCGCCAGCTTGCCGTGATCGTTCATCGAACCGGTGTTGTCGAGCGCGAGGACGACTTCGAGATAGGGCGGCTTGCCGAGTTTCACTTCGGAACGGATGTCGACAGTCATGGACTCGACGCCGGCGACGCGCATCAGCGAGGTCGGCACGGCGCCGTCGATATCGATGGTGAAAAGCTCGCTCGCCGCATCATAGGCGACGGCAAGCGAGGCGATCGTCAAATCGCCGAATTTCGCCGTTGCGGCGTCGACGACGCGGCGCGCGAAGGCGGTCATCTGGGCGTCGGTCATCGAGGGCGATTGCGTCCTCATCCGGGCGACGCGAAGAAGCGCGCCGTCGGCGGCCTCCTGAACGCTCGCACGAATTTGCGCGGCCCGCGCCATGTCGAGCCCGACGCCGGCGCCGATGATGATCGGCGCGAGAACGAAGCCGAAAAGGATGGCGATATTGCCGCGTTCGGCCCTCGCGAAATCCCGGAAGAGTTTTCGAAACGCGATCATGCCCGGCCCCGTCCTCTTTTGGGACCCGGAGTCCGCCGATCGTTACTGCATGGGGCGGAAAGCGCCGGGTCTTGTTAACCCGGCGGTAAGCAATAGTCGCGCCACACGCGAAAAAGCGCAAAGCGCCGCCCGTTTTCGGGACGGCGCGACTATAGGCAGAGGGCGATAAACCTCGATCCCCGCCTTGCGGCGGCAGGGGAACGCCTCATCCTGACGAACGCCGAAGGCGCGTCACGAAGGATGGGCCGCTTTTCTCCCCCCGCGTCAAAGCGGGCGCGGGTTAGGCCG
Organism: Amphiplicatus sp.; assembly: GCA_050183685.1. Lineage (GTDB taxonomy): Bacteria > Pseudomonadota > Alphaproteobacteria > Caulobacterales > Parvularculaceae > Amphiplicatus. Next base: position 4,609 of record JBFXBB010000183.1, on the reverse strand, counting down.
CCTTTTCTTCGGCCGGGTCGCGCAGGACATAGCCGCGGCCCCAGACGGTCTCGATATAATGCTCGCCATTCGTCGCCGCGGCGAGCTTCTTTCTGAGCTTGCAGATAAAGACGTCGATGATCTTGAGTTCCGGCTCGTCCATGCCGCCGTAAAGATGGTTAAGGAACATTTCCTTCGTCAGGGTCGTGCCCTTGCGGAGCGAGAGGAGCTCCAGCATCTGATATTCCTTGCCGGTGAGATGCACGCGCTGCCCGGCGACTTCGACGGTCTTCGCATCGAGATTGACGATGAGATCGCCCGTCGTAATCACCGACTGCGAATGGCCCTTCGAGCGGCGCACGATCGCATGGATGCGCGCGACGAGCTCGTCCTTATGGAAGGGCTTCGTCATATAGTCGTCGGCGCCGAAGCCGAGGCCGCGGACCTTCGTCTCGATATCGCCCTGGCCGGTGAGGATCAGGATCGGCGTGTTGACCTTGGCGACCCGGAGCGACTTCAGGACGTCGAAGCCGGTCATGTCGGGGAGGTTCAGGTCAAGAAGGATGATGTCATAGTCATAGACCTTGCCGAGATCGACGCCTTCCTCGCCGAGATCGGTCGTATAGACATTAAATCCATCCGACTTGAGCATGAGTTCAATGCTCTGGGCGGTGGCGCCGTCGTCCTCGATCAGCAAAACCCGCATGTCTTGTCTCCTGCTTCCTCGCGCCGCCCCCCCTTTGCTCATCGGGCCTGCGCTTAATTCTTTCTGACGTCGCCGATGCTAACGTTGATTTGCTTTCATAAAGGTTAACAGCATGAAGCGCGTCGCCGGCTTTTGCCTAGTGTTTTTAAGCGGGGCGAAATCTTCGTTACGGCGCGCGAGCGCGAAAAGGCCGTCAGAGGCGCGTCGCCCACGCTCTGCGTTAAATGTGGATGCGCCGCGCCTCGTTAAGGCGATTCACCAGTTTACGCGCGCTTAAGGGCGCCCGCGTTAATCTCCGTGCTGAACACAGCAGCGGGCATGGGCGCGCAGGATGGAAGTCGCGAGACGTTTCCTTGATGATTTCGATCCCGTATCGGTGGAGGGGCGGGTCGCCGCCGTCACCGGACTGGGGCTCGACATCGATGACCGTCTCGGCGCGCTCGACATCGGCGCGCGCGTCGCGATCGAGCGCGCGCAGGGCCCGCTCCTCGCCGAGGCGGTCGGCCTGCGGGACGGCGCGGCGCTTTGCCTTCCTTTCGGCCGGCTCGACGGCGTGCGGCGGGGGGCGCGCGTGGAATTTCTTTCGGCCCGAGCCTCGATCCGGCCGTCGGCCGATTGGCTCGGCCGGGTCGTCAACGGGCTCGGCGCGCCGATCGACGGCCTCGGCCCGCTTGTCGCCGGCGAGCGGGCGATGGCGCTGCGCGCCGCGCCGCCGCCGGCCCCGCTTCGCGCCCGCCTCGGCGCCCGCATCGATTTCGGGGTCAAGGCCTTGAACGCCTTCGCGATGGCGCGAAGCGGCCAGCGCCTCGGCGTTTTCTCCGCCTCGGGGCTCGGCAAGTCGCAGCTTCTGTCGATGATCGCCCGACATCATGACGGCGATGTCGCCGTCATCGCCCTGATCGGCGAGCGCGGCCGCGAGGTCAGGGAGTTCATCGAGGATAATCTCGGCCCGGACGGTCTGCGCCGCGCCGTCGTCGTCGCCGCGACTTCGGACGAGCCGGCGATGCTCCGCCGCGAGGCGGCGTTCGTCGCGATGACGGTCGCCGAATATTTCCGCGACCGGGGCGCGCGCGTCCTTTGCCTGATGGATTCGCTGACGCGCGTTGCGAGCGCGCAGCGCGAGATTGGCCTCGCCGCCGGCGAGCCGCCGACCGTCAAGGGCTATACGCCGTCCGTCTTCTCTCTCTTGCCGTCGCTTCTTGAGCGGGCGGGGCCGGGCCTTGACGACGGACGCGCGGGCGCGATCACCGGCGTTTTCTCCGTGCTTGTCGAGAGCGACGATCATGACGAGCCGGTCGCTGACGCGGCGCGCGCGATTCTCGACGGCCATGTCGTCCTTGACCGGCGGATCGCCGAGCGCGGCCGTTTTCCGGCGGTCGATATCTTGCGCAGCGTTTCGCGCGCCATGCCCGGCGTCGCCGCGCCCGAGGAAGCGCGCCTCATCGCCGCCGCGCGCAAGCATGCGAGCGCCTATGAGGACATGCGCGAAATGATCCGCATCGGCGCCTATCGCGCCGGCGCCAATGAAGATGTCGACCGCGCGATCGAAATTCACCCTAGGCTTGAACGCTTCCTCAACCAGTCCGCTGAAGAAGTTGTCGGCATGGAAGAGACCTTGCGCGCGCTCGCCGCCGCGCTCGACGAGGACATCGCCGCATGATCGGACCCGGACGGGAAGAAAAAGCGCTCGCGCAGCTTGTCAAAATCGCGCGAACGGCGATCGAGGAGCGCCAGGCGCGCCTCGCCGCGCTCGAAGCCGCGCGGGCCTCGGCCTCAAGCGCGCTTGATTTTCTCAACGAGGCTGTCAGCGCCGAAGAGCGGGCGAGATGGCGCGAGCCCGCGGGCGCGCTCGATTTCACGCGTTATCTCGCCGGCGCGGAGGTCAAGCGCCGGGCGCTCGTCTCGACCCGCGACACCCTTGCCGCCGAGGCCGCCGCCGCGCGCGAGGCCCTGGCCGAGGCGTTCGCCGAACTCAAAAAACTCGAACATTTGATCGAGATCAACCGTCGCGCGCTCGCCGGGCGCGGCCAAAAAGCCGACGCCGCGCGCGCCGACGACCTCGCGATCATGCGCCGGGCCAAGCGTTAACCCATTGTTTACCTTTACCTTCCGACAGTCTTGACGCGGCGGTCTCGCGATCCGTTTCAGGTTCCGTTTCAGGTTCCGTTTCAGGTTCCGTTTCAGGGCCGGAACCGTCCTCCGCCCGCCAAAGCTTCCGGCGATTCGTCGTTTGACGTCCCGGTTAATCCCGTGATATCCCAAAAAGTGTCGGTATAGACCGATCGGAGAGCGGCAAAAACGGGCGCGCCGCCTCCAATAGGCAGTGACGGGCGGAGTATCGGGCGGAATGTTGCGGTCGGCGGAGGCCCTGTTTCTGGGCTCGCATCTCAACAAGATCGACGCGAAGGGGCGCATCGCCGCTCCGGCCGATTTCCGCCGCGCGCTCGATCTGAAGGCTTTTCACGGCTTTTATTGCACGCCGTCGCTGTTGGGGCCGTTCCTCGATTGCGGCGGCGGCGACTATATTCTCGGCCTTAAGGACATGATCGCGGCGCTCGACCCGTTCGATCCCGATCGCGCCGCGCTTGAAGAGGCGCTCATCGGCCGGTCTCGGCAAATCCCGTTCGACGGCGACGGCCGGTTCATCCTGCCGCAGCCCTTGCGCGACCATGTAAAGCTCGACGAGCGCGCCTTCTTCATCGGCTTTGGCGAGACGTTCCAGATCAGGAGCGCGGAGGAGGCCGAGGCGCGCATGAGCGAGGCGGCCGAGCGGGCCCGGGCGGCGCTCGGCAAATTGCGCAATCCGGCGCGCGCGGAGGCGATGCGATGAGCGCGCACGCCCCGGTCATGGAAGAAGAAGCTCTCGGCGCGCTCGCGCCGCGGGCGAACGGGGTCTATGTCGATGCGACTTTCGGCGGCGGCGGCTATGCGCGGGCGATATTAGGCGCGGCGAATTGCTCCGTTTACGGATTTGATCGCGATCCGACGGCGATCGCGCGCGCCCAGTCCTGGGCGCGAGGGTTTGGCGGGCGCCTTAAGCTCATTCATCGGCCTTTCTCCGAGATGGAGGCGGGGCTCGCCGAATGCGGCGTCGATGAAATCGACGGCGCGGTCTTCGATCTCGGCGTCTCGTCGATGCAGTTCGACGAGGCCGCGCGCGGCTTGTCCTTCCGCCATGACGGGCCCTTGTCGATGCGCAAGGATGCAGGCAAACCCGATGCGCGCGATGTCGTGAACAAGGGCGAGGCGAGGGACCTCGCCGCTATTTTCAAGACCTATGGAGAAGAGCGCCATTCGTCGCGCATCGCCCGCGCCATCGTCGCGGCGCGGCGGGAGGCGGCGATCGAAACGACCGGACGTCTCGCTGAAATCATTGTCGCGGCGGCGCCGTCCGGGCCGAAAGAAAAGATTCATCCGGCGACGCGCGTTTTCCAGGCGCTGCGTATTTTCGTCAATGACGAACTCGGCCAGCTCGCGCGCGCGCTTCCCGCCGCCGAAAGGCTGTTGCGTCCGGCGGGCCGTCTTGTCGTCGTCACCTTTCATTCGCTCGAAGACCGGATCGTCAAGCGCTTTCTCGCCGACCGCGCGGGGCTCGGCGCTGCGCCCTCTCGTCATGCGCCGGCGCGCGCGGCGCCGGCGCCGACTTTCCGGCTTCTCTTCGACAAGCCGAAAACGCCGAGCGCGATCGAAATCGCGGAAAATCCGCGCGCCCGGTCGGCCAAGCTCCGCGCCGCTTTGCGCCTCGCCGCGCCGGCCCAGGACGGCGCCGTCGCCGCGCCCGCGCTTTTCCTTTCCAAAGCCCTTGCAGACTGGAGACCGTAGAATGGTTCGGGTGACGATGATCCTCTTGTGCTTTTTGCTCGCCGGCGCCGCCTGGGGCCGCTATCGGGCGGAAGTCTCGGTGCGAGAAGCGCGGCGCGAGAT
>JBFXBB010000182.1:0-6147 GCA_050183685.1 Amphiplicatus sp. | reverse complement strand
CACAGTCTTGGCGTCAATCTTCCGGCCTCCTCGACGCAGGCCGGCGCCGACGGCTCGCCTTTCCAGCTCCCGATCGAATAATTCGACACGCTCGGCCGCTCGCAAACGCTGACGAACACGTTTACGCCCACCGTTCCGGCGAGCGGCGCCAGCAATATCTGGACGGCGACGATCACCGACACCGCCGGCGATCCGACGGCGACGATCGCGACATTCGATGTCGAATTCGACGATGCGCCGGGTCTTGGCGGTTCGATCCTCAATCTGACGGCGGGCGCCGGCGCGAGCTATGATTCAACGACGGGCATTGTCACGATCAATGTCGCTTCGGGGCCGCTCGCGATCGACGTCGGCGCGCCTGGCGATGGCGGGCCGTTGAGCCAGCTCTCGTCGAATTTCTCGCCAACCAATGTGACGAAGGACGGCGCGCCCATCGGCAATTTCAGCAATGTCGAGATCAATGAGCGCGGCATGTTGGAAGCCGTCTATGACAACGGTTTCCGCCGCGTGATCTATCAAGTTCCGGTTGGCGACGTGCCTAATCTCAACGGTCTCACCGCGCTCGACAACCAGGCCTTCGCGGTCTCGCAGGACAGCGGCGGCATTTATTTCTGGGACGCGGGCGAAGGGCCGGTCGGCACGACCGTTGGCTTTGCGCTTTCTGAATCGACGACCGACATCGCCGAGGAGCTGACCGATCTCATCGAGACGCAGCGCGCTTATTCCTCGAATGCGAAGATCATCCAGACCGTCGACGAGATGCTCGAAGAGACGACCAATCTGAAACGGTAATGAAGGCGTCGGGGCGCGATAGACGATGACCATCTCCAACGCGCTCAACAACGCGAATTCGGGCCTTGCCGCCGCCTCGCGCCGCGCCGATCTCGTCGCCAACAATATCGCGAATGCGCTGACGCCGGGCTATGCGCGCCGCGACATCGCGGTGAGCGAAAAGGTGCTCGACGGCGTCGGCGCGGGCGTCGCCGTCACCGGCGTCACGCGTGCTTCCGATCCCGTGCTGACCCGCGAAAGGCGGAGCGCGGACGGCGTCCTCGGCCGCGACGAGGCGATCGCGTCGGCCTATGCGGCGCTCAACAAGGCGCTTGGCGAACCGGACGATCCCTTCAGCCTTTCCGCGCAATATCAGAATTTCGAAACGGCGCTCCGGGACCTCGCCGAAACGCCGGAATCAATTCCTTTGCAATCGCAAACGCTCGATGCGGCCAAAGCCCTTGTCGCGACATTGAATGCGCTTTCCATCAAGGCGCAGGACGCTCGCCAGACGGCCGACGGCCAAATCGCGAAAGACGTCGCCTTCGTCAATACGGCGCTGCAACAAATCGAAAAGCTCAACGCCGACATCAGCAGGGCTTCGACCGGGGGGCGCGACGCCGCCGCGCTCGAAGATCAGCGCAAGACGCTGATCGATCAGGTCTCGACGATCATCCCCGTGCGCGAATTGCAGCGCGAGAACGGCAAGGTCGACCTCATCACCAATGAGGGCGTGTTTCTCCTCGCCGGCAAGGCCAAGACAATATCTTTCACCGCGACTGGCCTCATCACGCCGGATCTGACTTATGCGGGCGGCGCGCTTTCCGGCCTTTCCGTCGACGGCGTCGACATCACGCCCGGCGCCGGCGGCGGGCTTTCCTTGAAACAGGGCTCGCTCGCCGGCCAATTCGCGCTGCGCGACGAGATGATTTCCGCCTTTCAGGGACAGATTGACTCGCTGGCGCGCGACGTCATCGAGCGGTTCGAAGGCATTGACGCGACGCTTGCGCCGGGCGATCCGGGGCTTTTCACCGACGCCGGCGCCGCTTTCGATCCGACGCAGGAATTGGGGCTCGCCGGCCGCATCGCGGTCAATGCGGCCGTTGATCCGGCGCGAGGCGGCGCATTATGGCGGCTGCGCGACGGCCTTGGCGCCGCCGCGCAAGGCCCGACCGGCGCGGCCGGTTTCGTCCGCGTCATGCTCGACTCGCTGACCGCGGCGCGATCGCTTTCGGCCGGGGCGGGGCTCAGCGGGACCATGTCGGCGGCGCAGGCCGCGGCCGGCGTCGGCTCCATCATCGGCGTCAAACGGCTTTCCGCCGAATCGGCGGTTGCGAGTTCGCAGGCCCGCGCCGGCGCGGTCGCCGACGCCGAGGCCGAAGCGACCGGCGTCGACACCGATCTCGAACTTCAAAAGCTCATCGTGATTGAGCAGGCCTTCGCCGCGAACGCCCGCGTCATTCAGACGACGCAGGCGATGATCGCCGCCCTGATGGAGCTCTGAGATGGCGACGAATGGCGTTCCTGACATTCTCTCTCACGCGCGCATGTCGCGCGTCGTTTCCGGCGTGAAGGCGGAGGCCGACCGCACGCGCACGGAAGCCGTGACCGGCCGCTATGAGGATGCGACGAAGGCCGTCAAGGGCGATATCGGCGGCGCGCATCTTCTGAAAAAAGCGATTGAGGACGCGCAGTCCTATCAGCGAAATTTATCTGTCGCCGACCACCGCGCGCAGATCACGCAAAATGTGCTCGGCATGTTGACGACGGAAAGCAGCCGGATCGCCGCCAGCGCTTATGGCGCGCTCGGGATGGGCGACGACGCGGCGCTCGCAACGCTTGCGGATGAAGCGCGGGGCGCGCTCTATACGATTTTCGGCGCGCTTAATACGACCGATGGCGGGCGCGCCCTTTTTGCGGGCGACGAGCCGGGCGCGACGCCGCTCGGAAGCGTCGAAACGCTTCTTGCCGATGTCGAAGCGATTATTTCAGGCGCTGCCGACGCGAACGCCGCTGAAACGGCGCTCGACGCTTATTTCAACGATCCGGCCGGTGGTTTTGCAACGGCGATCTATCGAGGCGGCGCGAACGATGCGCCCGCCGTCGAGATCGCTCCGGGCGTTCGCATCAACGCCTCGGTCAAGGCGGACAATCAGGCGATCAAGGACGTCATTCGCGGCTTCGCCGTTCTTGCGAATTTTGCGGCGAGCCCCGGCGGATCGACAGCCGAGCGCGACAATATCGCAGCCCGCGCCGCGGAGCGCACATTGACGGCGGAAAAGAATGTCGTCGCGCTTCGCGCCGATCTCGGCGTTTCGGAATCGCGCATCGCCGCGGCGAAGGACCGACATGCAGCGGAAGAAGACGTGCTGACGAGCCTTTATAATCAGAAAGTCGCGCGCGATCCCTATGAGGCCGCCTCGGCGTTGCAGCTTCTCGAAAGCCAGCTCGAAGCCGCCTATCTTGTCACTTCGCGCCTCGCGCGCCTCACCATTGCGGACTATTTGAGATAGATCATGAAACGCGCTTTGTTGTTATTTGCGGCTTTGCTCGTCCCTGCTTTTTCTTCTCCGGCGTACGGCGAGGCGCGTCTTAAAGATCTTGTCGATATTGAGGGCGTCAGAGGGAACGATCTTGTCGGCTACGGCCTCGTCGTCGGCCTCAACGGGACGGGCGACGGGCTTAGGAACTCACCCTATACCGAAGAGGCGATGTCGAGCCTATTGGAGCGTCTTGGAATCAATGTGCAGGGCGAGGATTTTCGCCCGAAAAACGTCGCCGCCGTTCTCGTCACGGCGACGCTGCCGCCCTTTGCCCGTTCTGGCATGCAGATCGACGTCACGGTCTCGGCGATCGGCGACGCCAAAAGCCTGCAAGGGGGCACGCTCGTCATGACGCCGCTCAACGCCGCCGACGGGCAGATCTATTCGGTCGCGCAAGGACCGATCCTTGTCAGCGGGTTCACCGCAGGCGGCGACGCCGGCTCCGTCACCGAAGGCGTGCCGACGACAGGGACGATCCCGAACGGCGCGCGCGTCGAACGCGAACTGCCATTCGATTTCTCGCAAATGCGCAGCGTCAAACTGTCCCTCAGGTCGCCGGACTTTACGACCGCCGCGCGGATCGAAGCGGCGATCAATGATGCGGCGGGAAAGCCGCTCGCGACCATGCTCGACGCGACGGCGGTCAATCTTGTCTTCGATTCGCAATATCGCTCGCCCGCCCATATGATGAGCGCGCTTGAGAATATCGAGGTCAATCCGGCGCAAAAGGCGCGGGTTGTCGTCGATCAGCGCTCGGGGACGATCGTTCTCGGGGCGGACGTCAAAATTTCCAGCGTCGCCGTCGCGCAGGGAAACCTGTCGATCAGCATCAGCGAGACGCCGGTCGCGCTCCAGCCCAATCCCTTCTCGCGCACCGGCGAGACCGTCGTGCTGCCGCGCACCGATATCAGCATAGACGACAAGCGCGACCGCAAGGTCGCCCTCGTCGCCGAGTCGGTGACGCTCTCGGATCTCGTCTCCGGCCTGAACTCGCTTGGCGTCTCGCCGCGCGAGATGATCGATATCCTGAAATCGATCAAGTCCGCCGGCGCGCTGCACGCCGAACTGGTGGTGCAGTAGGGCGTGGCTAAATGGCTGGCGATAAATCTCGTCCAGCGCTCCCCGCGGCCCATCCTTCGTGACGGCGCTTCGCGCCTCCTCAGGATGAGGCCCGTGTTGTTGCAACAAGGAAAAGCCTCATCCTGAGGAGCGCCGAAGGCGCGTCACGAAGGATGGGCCGCGGAGGCGGTGATTGAGATCAATCCCCGCACGCTTTAGGGCTTGTTCAGGATGATGGAGAGGGAGCGTGAGAGAGCGGCCGGGAAAAGCTGACTCTCAACAAGCCCTATATAAACGCAACCTCTTCTTCAGTCTCCGCCGCAAGCTCGACGAGCTTGATCTCGCCTGAGGCGACAAGACGCCGCACGGCCGACATAAAAGCCATTTGCGCGGCCTCGGCGTCAGGAACGGTGACCTGCTTCAAGGCGTCCATCTGCTCTTCATATTGCTGCTTCATGCGCTGAGAGATATTCTTGAAAATGAAGTCAAGCGCTTCGGGCGCGTTCTGGCGCGCATATTTCGCCGCTTTGAGGAATGTTTCGATTTCAAGCTCGCGAATGACGGCGGGCACGGCGTTCGGCGGCAGGCGCGCCGGGATGTCCTCAAAGGTGAGGATGCAAGATTTCACGTCGTCGATAATTGTGGGCGCTTCTGTTTCGATGAATTGCAAGAGCTTGTCGCGCGTTTCGGCGGGCAGATTGTTCATCATCGCGCCGATCGCGAGGCCAGGCTTCTTCGCCTTCGCTTCAGCGCGCATCGGCGCGAGAAATTCACGCTCGATCACGCCTTCAAGAACGCGGAGCGCTTCGCGTCTGACGGCGACGGGTCTTGACAATCTCAGCAGGACGTCCTGCGCGAGTTCAATTTTGAAGCGCGCGAGCACGCTCGACGCCTTGTCCGTGTCGAGCCGCGACAGGATGACCGCCGTCGTCTGCGGATTTTGCGCTTCGAGATAGGCCGCGATCGCCTCATCGGGAACGGATTGAAGCTTTTCCCAGGCGCTTCTTCCGCCCGGCGCGTCGATATCGTCGAGAATTTTCGTTGCGTCTTCCTCGCTCTTGAACTGCGTCAGCAGCGCGCGCGCTTCCTCAAAGCCGCCTTTCATTTGCTCGCCGCCGCCGCCGAGGCGTGTGACGAAATCCCGGACGACGGCGTTGATCGCCTCGCGCGGAATTGTCTGGAGTTGCGCATAGGCCTCGGCGAAAGCCCGCAAATGCTTGTCGCCGATGCGTTCGACAATGGGTCCAGCGGCTTCAGGGCCGAGCGCCGCGATAATAAGCGCGGCCCTTTGCTGGACGGTGAAGCCGGTCGACTCCGGGGCGGGCAGGGCTTTTGCGGCGGCGCTCATGTTCCATATCCTTTTACGACGGCGCCGGCGATCTCGATCCAGCCATTCGCCATCACGAAGAAGGCGAGTTTGAACGGCAGCGATACGATCGCCGGCGGCACCATCATCATCCCCATCGCCATCAAGACCGAGGCGACGACGAGATCGATAATGAGGAAGGGTAGAAAAATGACGAAACCGATCTCGAAAGCCCGCTGTATCTCGGAAAGCATAAAGGCGGGGATGAGAACCGATATGGGCGTTGCGCTCCCTTCCGCTGCGCGCGCGGGAGCGACTTCGGTTAACGCGTCGAGCGCGACTGGCGAGACGCGGCCGCTCATGAAGGTCTCGAAAGGCGCGAGCGCGCGCTGAAAGGCCTGCTGTTCGGTGATGTCATGTTGAAGGAGCGGGGCGACGCCAAGCCGCCAGGACTCGGCGAAAACGGGC
>JBFXBB010000181.1:0-6176 GCA_050183685.1 Amphiplicatus sp. | reverse complement strand
CGGCGCGCGGGGCTCCGCCCAACAATTTTCGACCCTGAGGGCCTTGCCGCCGGCGCCTCGGGCAATAGGGCGGGCCTTGTCATGCCGCGCCTCGATCTTGGCGGCGGGGCGGGGGCGCGGTTTTTCCTTCTGTCTTATTTGCATACGATCCGGTTACTGACCTCTCTTTCAAAAGACCCGTCCGAAAAAGATCTGTTCAACGCCTGCGGCGTCCTTCTCGGCGCGACGCGCGACGAGGAGCACGAACGCCATAAGAAGCTCCTCGCCGAAAATACGGCGCCGCCGGACCATGTCAGGCCGCATGATCGAGGGCTCTTCTTCCCGCAGGCGGGCGTCGTCGATCCGCGAAAATTCGTGGCGGCGCTCGCGGACGGCACATCCGTCATCAGGCGCCGCGTCGTTGCGATCGAGCGCGCATCCCTCCTTGAAAAAGGAGAGGAAAGCCGCCTCGCGCTGCGCCTCGACAATCATTCGCGCGCAGCCTGCGACGCCGTTGTCATCGCGAATGGGACGGAGGCGCTCGCTTTTCTCGAAGCGCGCGCGCTGCCGCTCGCAGCGGTCGCCGGACAGATCGACTGGTTTCCGAAGGCGGCGGCGCCTGCGAGCGCGCTTGCTTTCGGGCCCTATGCCGCGCCGGCCCCCGAAGGCGGCCTCCTCATCGGCGCGACCTATCGGAAAGGCGCCGCCGCCGTTTCGCGCGCCGCAAGCGAGGAAAATATTCGCGCGCTCGCCGCCTTCGCGCCGGAGATCGCGGCCAGGCTCGATCCGGCGGACGCGATCCCGCGCGCCGCGATGCGCTGCCAGACGCCGGACCGGCTCCCGGTCGCCGGCCCCCTCCCCGATCTCGGCTTTTACGCCGCCGCCTATGAGGGCCTGCGCGACGGCCGCGTGGCGAGCGCGCCCGGCCGGATGATTCCAGGCGTTTTCATTCTTTCAGGCCTCGGCTCGCGCGGCCTCGTGACGGCGCCGCTCGCCGCCGCGATGCTCATCGCCGAAATGACCGGCGCGATCGCGCCCCTTCCGGCCGATATCGCCGAGGCGCTGCATCCCGCGCGCTTTTTCATCCGCGACCTCAAGCGCACGCGGAAAATCCGCAAGGCATAAGAGCGCGGGATTGTTCGGCCCATCCTTCGTGACGCCTCGCTTCGCGAGGCGTCACGAAGGATGGGCCGCAAGAGACCATGTCAAAGTCAATCGCCGATCGCCCCAGACGCGCTTGCCGGTCCGCCTTTCATTCGTTAAGCCAAGCCTGGCTCGTCTGGAGATCCGAATGAAGGAAACGCCCTTCGGCCCTGTCTTCGACAATGCGCTCGAAGGCATCGGCAGGACGCCGATGGTCCGGCTCTCGAAATTCGACATCGGGCCGTGCGAACTTTTCCTGAAGCTTGAATCGAACAATCCCGGCGGCTCGATCAAGGACCGCATCGGCCTTGCGATGATCGAGACGGCCGAGCGCGAGGGAAAACTCAAGCCCGGAGGGCGCATCATCGAGGCGACGGCGGGCAATACCGGCCTCGCCCTCGCCCTTGTCGCCGCGCAGAAGGGCTATTCCCTCACCCTCGTCGTTCCCGACAAGATGGCGCAGGAAAAGATATTCCATTTGCAAGCCCTCGGCGCCGAGGTGCGCCTGACGCGCTCCGATGTCGGCAAGGGCCACCCTGACTATTATCAGGACCTCGCCCAGCGCATCGCCGAGGAAACGGGCGCCTTTTACGTCAATCAGTTCGGCAATGAGGCGAACCCCAAGGCGCATGAGACGATGACCGGCCCCGAGATCTGGGGACAGATGGACAAAAACATCGACGCCCTCGTCGCCGGCGTCGGCTCGGGCGGAACGATCACGGGGCTGTCGCGCTTTTTCGAGAAGACGGCGCCGGACGTTGAAATTATTCTCGCCGATCCGAAGGGCTCGATTCTCGCCGACTATGTCAACACCGGCGCCGCTCCGAAGGAAGTCGGCGCCTGGCTGGTCGAGGGCATCGGCGAGGATTTCATTCCCGACATCGCCGATCTTTCTCGCGTGAAGCGCGCTTTCGGCGTCGCCGACAAGGAAAGTTTCGAAGCCGCCCGCGACCTCTTGCGCAAGGAAGGGGTGCTTGCCGGCTCGTCCTCGGGGACGATCCTCGCCGCCGCGCTCAAATATTGCCGCGAACAGAGAACGAAAAAACGGGTCGTCGCCTTCGTTTGCGACCGCGGCGACAAATATCTCTCGAAAATGTTCAACGACTATTGGATGTATGATCAGGGCTTCTTGACGCGCCCGCCCAAAGGCGATCTCACCGACCTCATTTCGCGCAAGCATTCGGAACATGCGACCGTCACCGTCGCGCCGGACGACGCGCTGATGACCGCCTATGGCCGGATGAAGCTCTACGATATTTCGCAGCTTCCCGTCCTCAATCCGGATGGTTCGCTCGCGGGCCTGATCGATGAGGAGGACATCCTTTTCGCCGTTGTCAGGAATCGCGACAAGTTCAAGGATCCGGTGAAATCGGCGATGACCTATCGCGTCGGGACCCTCGATGCGGCCGAGCCTCTGGAGGAGCTGCTGCCGGTCTTCGCCAAGGGCCATGTCGCGGTCGTCATGCGGGACGGCCGGCTTGAAGGATTGATTACGCGAACGGATCTTCTCAACTATCTCCGGCTGCAAGTGGCGTAAGGGGGAAGAATGCCCGGCTTGAATTTCTACGGCTTGAAGACCTGCGACACCTGCCGCAAGGCCTTGAAGGCGCTCGCCGCCAACGGCGCCGATGTCCTCTATCATGATTTGCGCGCAGAGGGCGTTTCGAAAAAGCGGATCGAAACATGGGCGAAGGCCGTCGGCTGGGAAAGCCTTCTCAACAAATCCTCGATGACATGGCGCGGGCTCGACGACGAGGACAAGGCCGATGTCGATGAAAAAAAGGCGATCGCGCTGATGACCGACAACCCGACGCTCATCAAGCGGCCGATCATCGAAAAAGGCCCGACGGAAGTCTATGTCGGCTGGGGGGACGATGTGCGGAACAAGGTTTTATGAGCGGCTTGAAAAACCGTCCGGCCTTTTCGACCCGGGTCATCCATGCCGGCCAGGCGCCGGACCCGCTGACCGGCGCCGTCATGCCGCCGATCTATCAAACGTCGACCTATGCGCAGGAGAGCCCCGGCGTTCATAAAGGCTATGTCTATGCGCGCGGCGCCAATCCGACCCGCGCGGCCTATGAGCGTTGCGTCGCCGATCTCGAAAATGGCGCGCGCGGATTCGCCTTTTCCTCCGGCATGGCGGCGATCTCGACCATGCTGGAGCTTTTGCCGTCCGGCGCCCATGTCATCGCGATGGATGACGTCTATGGCGGCTCCTACAGGCTTTTCGAGCGTGTGCGGAAGGTGTCCGCCAATCTCTCCTTCTCCTACGCCGACTTGACGAAGCCGGGCGCGCTCGCAGCCGCGATCCGCGCCGAAACGAAGCTTGTCTGGCTGGAAACGCCGACAAATCCTCTCCTCAAAATCGTCGATATCGAAAAGACGGCGCGGGTCGCCAAAGCCCGCGTCCTTCTCGTCGGCTGCGACAACACCTTCGCCTCGCCCTATTGCCAGCGCCCGCTTGACCTCGGCGCCGATATCGTCATGCATTCGGCGACGAAATATATCGCCGGCCATTCCGACGTCCTTGGCGGCGTGCTCGTCGTCAGGGACGAGGCGCTCGGCGAACGCCTTTCCTTCCTGCAAAACGCCGTCGGCGCGATCCAGGGGCCGTTCGACTCCTTCCTGGCGCTCAGGGGCCTTAAAACCTTGGCGCTTCGAATGGAGCGGCATTGCGCCAACGCCGCCGCGCTCGCCGAATGGCTCGAAAAGCATCCGGCCGTCGCGCGCGTCGCCTATCCGGGGCTCAAAAGCCATCCCGGATACGAGACCGCGCGGGCGCAGATGGACGCCTTTGGCGGCATGATCGCCCTTTTCCTCAAAGGCGGCCTTGAGGCCGCGCGGGTCTTTCTCGAAAGACTTGAAGACTTCACGCTCGCCGAATCGCTCGGCGGCGTTGAAAGCCTCGCCGAACATCCCGGAATCATGACCCACGCCTCGATCCCGCCGGAGCGCCGGGCCGAGCTTGGGGTTGACGATTCCCTCGTCCGATTGTCTGTAGGCGTTGAAGACCTCGACGATCTCCGGCGCGATCTCGATGCAGCGCTGCGCACTCTATAACCGGAGGCGGCGCCGTCCCGAAGAACGGCGCCGCCCTTTCGCCGCCGACGGGGGAGAGTGCCGGCGACTTTCTTTGGCCCTTGCTGAAAGAGCCAACTCTTTGTCGCGGACCTTTCGCGGCCCGCTTGATCTAATATGGAAACCCCATGCCCAGACTTACGCCCTTGGCCCTAAGAGCGTCCTAATTTTTTCCACCGCAGACCTATCGCGATTTAGAAACAGGGGTCAATCGACTGACGAAACTTTCTGCGCAATCGCGAGCATGACGGCATTGCTCGCGCGTCGATTGCAGCGCCGCGCGCTACACTCATCGGTGTATGGGAGATAATGATGACCGACTTTGCCGCTTCGGCGAGTCTCGCCGAAACGATCGACAAAACGCTTGCGCCGGTCAGCGACTTCGTCAGCGCCGTCATCTTTTATTCAATTCCGGTCGGCGGCGTCGGCCTGCCCGTCGTCGTCCTCTGGCTGATGTCGGCGGCGACGATCTTTACTGTCGCTTTTCGCTTCATCAATCTGCGCGGCTTCCGGCGCGCTTGGTCTCTTGTCATTGGAAAGGGTGACAAAGGCGGGGCGGGCGAAATCTCGCATTTCGAGGCGCTCGCGGCCGCGCTTTCAGGCACGGTCGGGCTCGGCAATATCGCCTCTGTCCCGGTCGCGATCGCCGTCGGCGGGCCGGGCGCGGTCTTCTGGATGATGCTCGCCGGCTTTCTCGGCATGAGCGCCAAATTCGCCGAATGCGCGCTTTCGGTAAAATATCGGCGCGTCGGCGCAAACGGCGCCGTCTATGGCGGGCCGATGTATTATATCGAAGCGGCCTTCGCCCGGCTCGGCATGAAGACGCTCGGACGCGCGGCGGCGATGTTTTTCGCGGCGATGGCGATCGGCGGCTCGATCAGCATCTTCCAGATCAATCAGAGCCACGCGCAATTCGCGCATGTGACCGGCGCATCGGCGCCCCTCGTCTTCGGCGCCGTCATGGCGGGCCTTGTCGCGCTCGTCATTCTCGGCGGCATTCGGCGGATCGGGCGCGTTTCGAGCGTTCTCGTGCCGCTGATGGGCGCGCTCTATCTCAGCGCCGGCCTCGTCATCATCGCCATGAACGCGCAAGCCCTGCCGGGCGCGGTGATGACGATCTTCAAGAGCGCTTTTGGGTTTGACGCGGCTGGAGGCGGACTTGTCGGCGCGCTTATCGCCGGCGTCAGACGCGCGACTTTTTCGAACGAAGCCGGCGTCGGCTCCTCGGCGATCGCCCATGCGGCCGTCAAGACGAACGAGCCTTTGACGGAAGGCTATGTCGCCCTGCTGGAGCCTTTCATCGACACCATCATCGTCTGTTCGGTGACCGCGCTCGTCGTTATCGTCACCGGCGCCTATGAGCCCTTTCTTTATGGCGACAATATTGTTGGCATCGAGATCACCTCGGCGGCCTATGAGAGCGCCTTTTCGTGGTTTCCCTATCTTCTTCTTGTCGCCTCGATCCTCTTTGCCTTCACCACCGTCGTGAGCTGGGCCTATTATGGGGCGCAGGCGGCGGCCTATCTTTTCGGCGCGACGCGGACCGTCGACGTCGTCTTCAAGCTCGCGCTCTGTCTCGTTTTATCGACCGGCGCGGCGGTCTCCTTGTCTTCGATCATCGATTTCATCGACTCGATGCTGTTCGGCATGTGCATTCCGAACATCCTGGCGCTTTATCTCTTGCTGCCGGAGTTGAGGCGCGATCTGCGCGCTTATGAGGCTAAGAGGTTGTAGGTTGTAGGTTGTAGGTTGCCGTGGGGGCAGCCGCAACCCACACCCTCTCTTACGCTCTCGGATGCGCCTTCTCGTAAGTCGCCAAAAGCGCGTCGGTATCGACTTTGGTGTAACGCTGCGTCGCGGCGATCGAGGCGTGGCCCAAAAGCTCTTGAATGGCGCGAAGATCGCCGCCGCCGGCGAGAAGATGCGTCGCGAAAGCATGGCGCAGCGCATGCGGCGTCGCGCTTTCGGGAAGGCCG